>JBDSMK010000069.1:0-7564 GCA_039915905.1 Ilumatobacteraceae bacterium | reverse complement strand
CCAAGCGGGCCATCGGTGGGGTGGAACGCGACTACCTGCTGTTGAGCTACAAGGGCGGCGACAAGCTGTACGTGCCGAGCGACCAGATCGACACGCTGCGCCAATACGTCGGCGGCGAGACCCCGGTGCTGCACCGCCTCGGAGGCACCGACTTCGCGAAGGCCAAGTCGAAGGTGCGCAGCGCCGTGCGCGAGATCGCCCAGGAACTGGTCGTGCTCTATCAGCAGCGAGTGCACGCCGCTGGTCATGCGTTTGCCGCCGACACGCCGTGGCAGCGCGAGATGGAGGAGTCATTCCCGTTCGTCGAGACGCCGGACCAACGCAAGGCGATCGACGACATCAAAACCGACATGGAGCGGCCGTTCCCGATGGATCGCCTGCTGTGTGGCGACGTCGGCTTCGGCAAGACCGAGGTGGCCATCCGCGCCGCGTTCAAATCGATCCAGGATGGCAAGCAGGTGGCGGTACTGGCGCCGACCACCCTTCTGGCCACCCAGCACGGCAACACGTTCGCCGACCGTTTTGCCGGATACCCGATCCGGGTGGAGGTGCTCAGCAGGTTCCTCACCGCGAAGGAGGCCAAAAAGGTGCTGGAAGGCCTAGCCAGCGGCGAGGTCGACTGCGTAATAGGCACCCACAGACTCCTCCAGGACGGCGTCAAGTTCAAGGATCTCGGGTTGTTGGTGGTCGACGAGGAGCAGCGCTTCGGGGTCCAGGCGAAAGAACAGATGAAGCGACTCAAGACCAACGTCGACGTGCTCACGTTGTCGGCCACGCCGATCCCGCGGACCCTGGAGATGAGCCTCGTCGGCATCCGCGACCTGTCGTTGTTGCAGACGCCACCGGCCGACCGCCAACCGATCCTGACGTTCGTCGGCTCTTACGACGAACGTGTCGCGGTGGAGGCGCTGCGCCGCGAACTGCTGCGTGAAGGTCAGGTGTTCTGGGTTCACAACCGGGTGCAGACCATAGACATGGCCGCCGCCAGACTTCGCGAACTGGTGCCGGAGGCGAGGATCGCTGTTGCTCACGGCAAGATGGACGAGGGTTCGCTGGAGCAGGTGGTGGTTGACTTCTGGGAAGGCCGCTTCGATGTCTTGGTGTGCACCACGATCATCGAGAGCGGTATTGATATGCCGACGGTGAACACCCTCGTGGTGGAACGCGCCGACCTGCTCGGCCTCGGCCAGATGCACCAGCTGCGCGGCCGCGTCGGCCGCAGCGGATCACGGGCGTATGCCTACCTGTTCCACCCGGCCGACACTGCGTTGTCGGAGGAGGCCTACGAACGGTTGCGGACCATCGGAGAGACCAACGAGCTGGGCAGCGGATTCAAGATCGCGATGCGCGACCTGGAGATCCGGGGTGCCGGGAACTTGCTCGGCGAATCGCAGAGCGGGCACATCGCCGCTGTCGGTTACGACCTCTACTGCCAGATGGTCACCGAGGCAGTCGGCGAAATGAAAGGTGAGGAGACCAAGGAACCGGCGGAGGTCAAGCTCGACGTCCCCACCGACGCGTTCTTGCCGAACGACTACGTCACCAAGGAGGAACTGCGCCTCGGCGCCTATCGCAGGCTCGCCGCAGTCACCACCCAATCCGAGGTCGACGACATCCGCAGCGAGTGGCAGGACCGCTACGGCCCTGTGCCGCCGGCTGCCGAGGCGTTGTTGAACGTCGGCTACCTGCGCGCCGAGTGTCACCGCCTCGGGCTGCGCGATGTGACCATTCAGTCCAACCAGGCCCGTCTCGCCCCGATCACCTTGAAGACGAGCGAGGAGCTGCGCCTGCGCAGGTTGAGCCGCGATGCGATCATCAAGGAGGACCAACACCAGCTGGTCGTGCCGATCAAACGGGGCGTCAACCCGGCAGAGTTCCTGATCACCTTCCTGCGCGAGCTGATACCCCCGCCCGACCAGACATCGGGCCAGACATCAGGCCAGACATCGGGCCGGACAACGGGCCAGCCGGCCGACCGGCAACGAGCTGCTCGGCGTCCCTCGGAAACGGTCGCCTCAGGCGGCCGGCGCTAGTGTCGTCGACTGTGATTCGCCGCGTCGCCTTCGCTGTCTGTGCCCTCCTTGCGGTTGCCTCGCTGTCGTCGTGCAGTACGTTCCGCGCTGTGGACTCGGTCGCCGTGGTGAACGGCCACGAGCTCAGCAAAGACGGATTCTCCACGATCGTCAACAGCCAGCTCGGCAAGGACGCCTTTAAGGCGGCCCCGCAGAACGGCCAGGTCTCGATGGAGTTCGCCGAATCGCTGATCACTCTGTGGGTGCAGGTGGAGGCCCTCGGGCAGTCCGACGTCGTCGACCTCACCCCCACCGCGGCCGAACAGCAGGCAACCGCCGCCGCTTATCCGAACAGCTGGGCCTCAGCACCCGACACGGTCAAGCAGATGGTGACGCGCCTCGACGTCCTCAAGAACGTGATCCAGAGCAAGACCGCACCGACGGCCGACCTGATCGCCGCGATCAAGGACGCCAAGATCAAGATCAGCTCGCGCTACGGCTACTGGGACAGCTCCCAGGTACGGGTGCAGCCATTCCGGTGAACGGGCGCGTAGTGGCGCCGCTCGTGACCATCGTCGGGCTGGGCCCGGCCGGCGCCGAGTACGTCACAGTCCAGACGCTCGATGCGATTGCGGCGCATACCAACCGCTACCTGCGCACTGCAGTGCACCCCTCGGCTGGTCTGGTGCCCGACGCGGTCACCTTCGACGAGGTCTACGAACGAGCCGCCACGTTTGCCGAGGTGTACGCCGAGATCACCGCGCGGCTGGTCGCGGCAGCCGTCGAGTTCGGCGAGATCCTGTACGCCGTACCCGGCTCGCCGATGGTCCTCGAGCACACCGTGCGCTCGTTGCTCGCCGACTCTCGCGTGCGCTGCAACGTCCTCCCGGCGATGTCCTTCCTCGACGTGGCATACGCCCGGCTAGGCATCGACCCGGTCGAGGAGGCGGTCACGCTGATCGACGGACACAGCTTCGCAACTGCCGCAGCCGGGCGCAGCGGTCCTCTGCTGATCGCCCACACCCACGCCAACTGGGTTCTCAGCGACATCAAGCTGGCCGTCGAGAGTGCCGCTGATGAGCCGGTGGTGATCCTTCAACGACTCGGTTCGCCCGACGAGTTGATCACCCGCACCACCTGGGCCGAACTCGACCGCAGCGTGCCCGCGGATCATCTGACGAGTGTCTACGTGGCACACCTTGCCGAGCCGGTGGCAGCCGAGATGGTGCGCTTTCACCAACTGACCCGCACCCTGCGTGAGAAGTGCCCGTGGGACCGCGAGCAGACTCATCGAACACTGGTGCGGTACCTCATCGAGGAGACCTATGAGGTCGTCGACGCGCTGCAGGCGCTGGACCCCGAAGACCCGCACACAGACGAAGATCTGATCGAGGAGCTCGGCGACCTGCTCTACCAGATCGAATTCCACGCCGCCATCGCCGAGGAGCAGGGTCGGTTCACGATGACCGACGTGGTCCAGACCGTGCACGACAAGTTGGTTCATCGCCATCCCCATGTGTTCGGCGATGTGACGGCCGACGACTCCGACACGGTTGTGCGCAACTGGGATGCGATCAAGCAGATCGAGAAGCAGCGCACCTCGGTGTTCGACGGCGTGCCCAACTCCCAGCCATCGCTGGCCTACGCGTTCGCCCTGCAGCGGCGCGCTGCGAAAACTGGTTTCGACTGGCCAGACGTAGAGGGAGCCTGGCCGAAGATCGCCGAGGAATCCGCCGAGCTACGTGAAGCTGCGGCGGCCGGCGATCCCGCGCACACCGCCGAGGAGCTCGGCGACCTGCTTTTTGCCGTGGTGAACGTGGCGCGCCACCTGGGCGTCGAACCGGAGTCTGCGTTGCGCGCCGCGAGCAACAAGTTCCGGCTCCGCTTCACCGCGGTGCAAGCGTTGGCCGAGGAGACCGGCATCCTCATCGAATCGTGCACCCTAGGCGAGCTCGACGAACTGTGGGAGCGAGTCAAAGCACGCGGCCAGTAGACCGGCCGTTCTGATTCACCTCGCCAGCACGGTGAACCGTCGTCGTGATGTGAACCAGACGATGTGAACCAGACGATGTGAACCAGGAGACGTGGGGGCGGCGGTTGAGGGCCACAGCTGCATAACGTTGTCGCCATGAGCGACATCATCTCCGTCACCGGCCGCGAGATCCTCGACTCGCGAGGCAACCCAACTGTCGAGGTCGAGGTGCTGCTCGAAAGCGGCGCCTCGGGCAGGGCGATCGTGCCGTCGGGAGCATCGACTGGTGAGCACGAAGCCGTCGAACTGCGGGACGGCGGCAAACGCTACGGCGGCCAGGGAGTGCAGCACGCGGTCGCGTTCGTCAACGGCGAAATTGCCGACCTGCTGGTGGGGGCCGACGCCATGGACCAGCGTTTTGTGGACAACGAGATGTGCTCCCTCGACGGCACCGACAACAAGCGGCGCCTTGGCGCGAACGCGATCCTCGGCGCCAGCCTTGCCATCGCCAAGGCCGCCGCCGCCCACCTCGAACTACCGTTGTACCGCTACCTCGGGGGACCGAACGCGCACGTGCTTCCGGTACCGATGATGAACGTCGTCAACGGTGGGGTTCATGCCGACAACACCATCGACATGCAGGAGTTCATGGTGATGCCCGTCGGCGCACCGAGCTTTCGCGAAGCGCTCCGGTGGGGCACCGAGACGTACCACTCGCTGAAGGCTGTGCTTCACGACCGCGGCCTGTCCACCGCTGTAGGCGACGAGGGCGGGTTCGCCCCCAACTTGTCGCACAACGAAGATGCCATCCGGATCCTCGTGGAGGCGATCGAGAAGGCCGGCTACACGCCCGGCGACGACATCGCAATCGCTCTCGACCCGGCAATGAGCGAGTTGTTCCGCGATGGCAAGTACCACCTCACCGGCGAGGGCAAGGTGCTGGCTGCCGACGAGTTGATCGCCTATTGGGAGCGGCTGATCGACACGTATCCGATCATCAGCATTGAAGACGGCCTGGCCGAAGACGACTGGGACGGATGGGAGGCGATCACCGCCGCTATCGGCCACAAGGTGCAACTCGTCGGCGACGACCTGTTCGTGACGAACACGGCCCGTCTCCGGCAAGGCATCGATCGACGGGTTGCCAACAGCGTGCTGATCAAGGTCAACCAGATCGGCACGCTCACGGAGACCCTCGACACTGTGGACATGGCGACGCGCCGCGGCTACACCAGCGTGATCAGCCACCGCAGTGGCGAGACCGAAGACACCACCATCGCCGACCTGGCGGTGGCCACCAACTGCGGCCAGATCAAATCGGGTGCCCCGGCGCGCAGCGACCGGGTGGCCAAGTACAACCAGCTTTTGCGCATCGAGGAGGCCCTCGGCGAGAGCGCCGCGTTCGGCGGCCGCGCCGCTCTCAACCCGCGCTGAACCCGTCCGAGTCGCTCGCACCAGACCTGGGCCGGCCGATGGGTGCCAG
The DNA here is from genome assembly GCA_039915905.1 of Ilumatobacteraceae bacterium. Taxonomy (GTDB): domain Bacteria; phylum Actinomycetota; class Acidimicrobiia; order Acidimicrobiales; family Ilumatobacteraceae; genus JAODBQ01. Next base: position 2,097 of record JBDSMK010000069.1, on the reverse strand, counting down.
GAGACCGGGCGGTGGATCTGAAAGAATGCACGACTGTGAGCGCCGGACCCCGCACCTCTTCGATCGCCCGGCCCAAGCGCGCCGCGGCCGGGAGAGGCGGACCGAACCCCGGACCACGACCAGGAACACGCCCGGATCAAACATCCGACGTCACCCGCTTCGCAGACTTCGCACGCCCTGTGGCGCAGGACAAGCGACTGATCAAGGGCCCCACCAAACGCCTGGCGATTGCCGCCATCGCCGCTGTGGTGCTGCTCGCGCTGATGGCAGTGTTGTTCGTCTTGCCGGTGAAGTCTTGGTTCCGCCAACGCGATGACATCGCCTCACGCCAGCGCGAACTGGCAGTGCTGACCGCGGCTAACGCGCAGGTGTCCGCCGACGTCAACCGGCTGCAGACAGCCGACGGCATTCGCGAAGCAGCGCGCGAGGAGGTCGGCTACGTACCTGCCGGCGGCAAACGGGTGTCGGTGATGCCATTGCCGCAGGCTCCGCTGACGCTGCCCACCGGATGGCCATATGACGGCGTGTCGCAGATAATCGCAGTGCGCGCCCAGCAGCCGGCTCCGACAACCACCGTGGCATCCTCGACTCCCTGACGGTTCGTAGACCGGCATACTGCGCTGGACAATCGTAGTACGGTTTAATTGGCTGGCTTTGTACCGGAAGTTGAACACCATGAACCACTCGCGATCACTGCGCACCACGATGCTGATCGTGGCCGGCACTGTTTGCGTGCTAGTTGTGGGGCTAGTTGCTCTAACCACCCGTCGTACGGATTTGAATGCGAGCGCGTCCCAGGAGGTGTTGGTGCTGCCTCGGACCGATAAGGCCCTCAACGCTCCGGCCCGGACAATCGATGTGGCAGGTAGGTCCATTCTGCAGGGAACAGAGGACGATCTCCGCCCACTACCGTCCGGTGTTCAGCCGCGGATGTCTGTCAACGAAGTGCTGAACGCTCTGGACTCCTCGCCCGATGCCGCCTACGTGGCGGATCGCAGTCGCCTCAACGTCGAAGCTGGCACTTACTCGAACCCGAATGCCATAGACAGCGACGGACCAATTTCGGATCGCATCGTGTACGTAATCACAGGTGGCCAGGCGGCTTGTCGGCCAGCAGGTCCACTGGTGACAACCGAAGGGGATCGAGATCCGGGTGCGGGCTATACCTGCGCCGCCGTGATCATCGCGGATGCGAACACAGGCAAGGATCTGCTCACACAGGAACGTGGCGACCGGGTCGAACCTTGAGCTCACCGTCCTGTGCGTTGAGCCGACGACTTCTCTAGGTCTCAAGCCGGGGCCGGTGTACAGGACAACCCCGATGCACCTGCTCCCGACGATCACACCCCGCTGCGTTCCGGATGAGTCGCTAGTGTCCCCACCGAGTAAGCAGTGGGATTGAGCACGGCCGAACGGCCGCAACAGGGGGTTGAAGCGTGGCTGGCAGCATTCTCGGAAACCGGGTTCTTCGCAAGGAGGACCCAAAGTTCCTCACAACCGGCGGCATGTACGTCGACGACCTGTTACAGGAGCCGCTGCTGGCCGGTGCCGGCTTCGTCACCTACGTGCGTTCCTCAGTTGCCCATGCGATGATCGTTTCGATCGACGGCGCCGCTGCGTTGCAGATGCCGGGCGTGCTCGGGGTGTTCACCGCTGCCGACCTCGGACTACAGCCGGTTCCCGGGCCGTTCAATCCGATGGCAGCGCGCGGCATCCTGGCGATCGACCGGGTTCGTTACGTCGGCGAGCCTCTGGCTGCGGTGATCACCGAAACGCGTTCACAAGGTGAGGACGCGGCCGAGCAGGTGATCGTCGACTACGACGTGCTCGAAGCGCTCGTAGACGTGGAGGCGGCGATGACCTCCACCACGCTGATTTACCCAGATGCCGGCAGCAACGTGGTGTTCGACACAACCGCGCTGGGCATCCCCGAACTGGGCGGCGACGAGTACTTCGCCGACTGCGAGGTGGTGGTCAAAGGTCGGTTCGTCAACCAGCGCGTCGCACCGTGCCCGCTAGAGGTGCGCAGCTCCGCCGTCGCCTGGGTCGACGGTCGCCTGTACCAGTGGTTGAGCACGCAGGGCGCGCAGAGCGCCC
>JBDSMK010000046.1:0-9303 GCA_039915905.1 Ilumatobacteraceae bacterium | reverse complement strand
TGCTGATCGGCGGCGAGGGACTGACAGCGACCGTCGCTCTCACCGGCAGCGGGCGGCTACGGCGGGCTCTGGCACTCGAGCCGACGTCGGTGACCTTTTCGCCCACGCCGCTCGGTGGTCAGTCCGGACCGCTGACGATCGCGGCCCGCAATGCAGGCCAGGCCCCGGTGGCGATCCAGTCGGTGACCCTTGGAGGTGCCGGTGCCGATCAGTTCGCGGTAGTCAGCAGCGAATGCAGCGGAGCCACGCTGGCGCCTGGTTCGGCCTGTTCCATCGGGCTCGTTGCCAAGCCGACGCGTGTTGGCGCGAGCGCCGCCACGCTCACGGTGACGGGTCAACAGGGTGAGTCCGCCGCGGCAACGCTGGATGTCGACGGCCAGCCGATGGCGGTGTTGACGATCACCCCTGCGGCAGTTGCGTTCCCCTCAACGATTGTCGGCACCAGCGGGCCGGCCGTCGACCTGGCGGTCGCCAACACCGGCGGATCGCCGGTGACGATCTCCGCTGTCGCCCTACAGGGTGCCGGTGCCGACCAGTTCACTGTCGCGGCCGACGGCTGCACCACGATTGTGCTGGCCGTTGGTGCATCGTGCACGGTCTCGCTGGCACCCGTGCCGACACGCGCCGGACAACAAACGGCCGTGTTCCTCGTCACCGGCGACGGTGGCCAGAGCGCGTCTGCCACGCTCGACGTGTTGGCCGGAATAGCGCCGACGTTGCGGATGAACCCGGCAGTCGTACGCCCGGGTGATGTCACGGTGGCTGTCGGGGCTGGGTTCCCACCGAACCGTGACGTGGCGTTGAGCTTCAGCCGGGGCACGAACACCTACAAGGTGACCACCGACGCCACAGGGGCGTTCCGATTGACGATCGTGATGCTGCGCAACGGGTTGCCAATCGGCGGAATGCAACTGATTGCCGCCGACCAAACCGACTTCACGGGAGTTCGCGCGCCGTTGCTGGTGGATCAAGCCAGCTTCCAACCGAGTGCGTCACGCGACGCTGCGTTCACCAACGGCGTGACAACCATGTTCGCCCGCCATGGTTAGACGTCATCGGTAGACATCTGACACGGGCCGTCTCACGCATCCGTGACTGGGCGGGCGTCAGGGCTGGATGACCTCGAACAAAGCGGCGTGCTCCACGCACGCGCTGAATCCTGCCGATTCGGCGAATTCGGTGAGCATCGTGCGGGCGTTGGTGTTCACGTGTTCGAGGTAGGCGCGGTGGGCCTCCAACGATTCGATGCCGCGGTCCAGCCAGCCGGTCACGTCCACGAAGTGGGTGGCTTGCGGCGAGCCGCCGAAGCACGCCATCGTTACGCCCGCCCAAGGAGAGTGGCCCTCGTCGACGAGCTCGGGGAAGATCCACGGGTTCGCGGCGTCGCGGATCGCATCGAGCGTTGCCAGGCCGACATGGCGATGGTCGGCCATGTTGAACGACGGACCGCCCCACGTGTCGCGGAAGTTGGTGCCGATGACGACGTCCGGGCGATACCGCCTGATGACCCGCGACAGGTCGCGTCGCAACGCGAGGCTGTTCTCCACGACGCCGTCGCGGTGGTCGAGAAATTCCACGGTGGACACCCCTACAAGCGCCGCACTGGCACGCTCCTCGGCCTCACGCAACGGCCCGGCCAACGCAGGCGCGATCGCCAGGCCGGCCTCACCGCGCGTGGCCAACACGTAGGTGACCGCCTTGCCCGACGACGTCCACTTAGCAATAGCGCTGGCAGCCCCGTATTCGAGATCGTCGGGATGGGCCACGATCGCAAGCGCCGAGCCCCAGCCCTCCGGGAGAACCTGCAATGATCCAGCGGCCATGGCGGCATCGTAGGTTGTGCTTCCGAGGCGTGCACGCACATTCCTACGCGTTGCTGCCTCCACTGATCGCAGACCGTTTGAGCAACTGGGGGAGCAATGGACACATCGAGCTGGCGACACCGCATCGAGCAGGTCAACGGCATCAGGCTGCACTGCGTGGAGGCCGGCGAGGGCCCACTGGTGCTTATGGTGCACGGCTTCCCGGAGTCGTGGTACTCCTACCGTCATCAACTGGCGGCTCTGGCAGCGGCCGGCTATCACGCTGTGGCGATGGACGTGCGCGGCTACGGAAGGTCCTCGGCACCGGAGGCAATCGAGGCCTACCGGATGCTCAGCCTGGTGGGTGACAACGTCGGGTTGGTGGAGGCGCTGGGGGAGTCCAGCGCGATCATCGTCGGTCACGATTGGGGTGCGCCGATCGCGTGGAACTCGGCGTTGCTGCGACCCGATGTCTTCACCGCGGTAGCCGGGTTCTCGGTGCCTTACTCGGCGCCGGGCAACCATCGCCCGACCGATGTGTTCCGTTCGATGGCCGGGCCGGACGAGGAGTTCTACATCAACTACTTCCAGCAGCCAGGGCGGGCTGAGGCAGAGCTCGAGCTGGACGTCCGCAAGTGGTTACTGGGTTTCTACTTCAGCGCCTCTGGCGACGCGCCGCGCCCGGATCCGGCGGTCGGCACGATCTCCGGGGTCGGTCACGGCAAGCAGATGCGCGACCGCTTCGCCTACCCGGCGGAGATGCCGGCCTGGCTCGACGAAGCCGACCTCGATGTGTACGCCGGTGAGTTCGAGCGCACGGGCTTTACCGGCGGCCTCAATCGCTATCGCAACGTCGACCGCGACTGGGAAGACTTGTCTGTCCTGCGCGGCCGTCCGATCGAGGTTCCTGCGCTGTTCATCGGTGGCGACCGAGACGGGCCGACCGCTTGGGGAGCTGCGTCGATCGAGCGCTTCTCGGTCACGCTGCCGCGCCTGCACCGTTCAATCATCCTGCCCGGCTGTGGCCATTGGACGCAGCAGGAACGGGCCGCTGAGGTGAACGAAGCTCTGCTCGAGTTTCTCGGGGCCGTGACGGGTGTCGCGAAGTAACCAGCGGGTCAAGACGAGCGCCGGCTCTGCGCGTGTCGATGATCGCCATCGGTCGCTCAGCCAGGCTCGCCTCGTGCAACGAGACTGACGCCCCATCTCGTCGTGATCGACTGTCCCGGCTCGATCCGCAGGAGACCGTCACCGGTGCGGAAGCCGTTGGGTGGGCAGGTCATCGGTTCCGCCCCCAGACCGAGTCGTTGGCGATCAGCGGCGAGGGTGTCGCCGCTGTATAGCTCGACAATCGGGTAGTGCTCGTCCACCCACAGGTCGACACAGCCACCATCAACTCCAGTGAGACGAACATGGGCGCGCCCATCACTGTCACGGACAAGGTCGGTGAACGGGAGATCGAGGTGGAGCTCGCCGATCCGTCGGGGGCGGTTGAAATCGAACGGTGTTCCCGCGACGTGCCCGGTCCCGGTCGGCAGCTGGCGTTCGTTGTCGGTCAGGATGCGTGTTGCCGCGCCCAGTTCCAGCAAGCAGTCGTCGATGACACCCGTGCCGGGTGACAGATAGGGGTGTTGGCCGCAGGCGTATGGCAACGTCGCCGTCCCGACGTTGCGGGCTGTCGTCTCGACCGTCAGGCCGACGCCGTCGAGCTCGTAGGCCACCGACACGTCCAGATGAAACGGGTAGCCCTTCATCGGGTGCAGCGACGTCATCATCACGACGCGGCTCGTACTGCTCTCGACCGCATTCCACGTGCGCCAGCGGAGCAACCCGTGGATTGCGTTGGCTTTGTCCGGCTCCGTCAAAGGCAGCTGATGATCGGTGCCATCGAAGCGGTATTGGCCGTCGGCGAGTCGGTTCGGCCATGGAATAAGCACGGCCCCGTGGGCGCCGTCGCACATCGCATCGAGCGGGTACGGATCGAGCACGCGGCGATCGCCAACCGAGTACTCACGAATGCCGCCGCCGACCTCGACGACAGTTGCCCGATGATCACCGTGGGTGATCGAGAACTGCTGCCCCGACGGGTGTCTGCTCATTGCTGGCATGGAGGGAGCTCGAATGTTGCGGTCACCCTCCAAGGCTCGCACAGCTGCATCACTTCGGTCCGGCAGTGCACAAAGCGTGTGTCACGAGGGCCCGAGCGAGGGCCCGAGCGAGGGAACGGCCTCGGTGTGGGTATCGAGGGTCAAGGTGATGACGGCGACCACGGTTATCACGAAGCCGGCATAGGTCAGCGGGGCGAAGCCCTTGCGGGCCTTGTCGCCGAGCACGACCAACCCGATGGCCGATGGCACCACCGTGGTGACGGCCTGCTGGCATGCCAGAGCCACTGATGCGGCGCCGCGCTGCAGCGCACCGGCGAAAGTGATTATCCCGATGATGGTGTACGGGATCAGCGCCCACGCCACCGGATCGGTGAGCCAGCGGCTGACCGTGTGGTGGTGAACCGCCCTGGCACACAACGCCATGCCTCCGTCGGCGAAACCGCTCACGGCACCGAGCAGAGCCGCGCCTCGGGTGCCCGACACCGAGGTAGCACGCATTGCAGCCACGGCTACTACGACCACCCCGATCCAGATCCCGAGCTTGAACGACATCGCGACCCGGTGCGGGTGTCCCGGCGCTGCCGAAATCGCAAGCATCACCAGTCCGGCGGCCAGCACAATCAGCAGCCCCACGTCGCGTCGCGTCGGCGCGATACCGCCGATCGCCCAGGTGATCAGCACGACGATCCCGATGCTGCTGGCGGCGATCGCCTGCACGGCGAACAGTGGGAGCGATCGCAGCGAGTACAACGCGAGGATCCAGGCAACGATGCTCAGTGCCATACCGGCGACGTAAACGGGATGGATCGCGGCGCGAAGGGCGGCGCGTTTGCCACTGCGTCCGGTGATGGGGACGTTCTTCGCGGCGCGCTCTTCCAGCACGGCGCTGATCCCGTAGCAGATGGCGGCCGCAAACGCCGCAACATATGGATAGTGCACTTCAACCGACTTTAGGCGACTCACTCCATTGCGCACCGGCCGTTGCCATCCGACTGGTCGGCGCGTTGAGCCTCACGGGTGCGGAGGCCCGTGCCGCGCCAAAGCGGCGTTCGACCAGCCTGGCTCGCCGGTCAGTTCCGCACCGAACCACGCTGGCGGCGTGAACGCGCTCGCCGCGACCTCGCTGGCGAACTCGACCTCGACGGTTACGAGCCCGGCGAGCGCACCGGCGAACACGTCTACCTCAGCCACGTCGGCACCCAGCATCACACGGTGGCGCCGTTTGTCGATCCGCCGTCCTGCGGTGTGATGCCACAGCTCCTCGGCCTCGACTCGGGAGATTGCTGTCTCGACTTCGGTGCGGCGCAAGCCCGACCCGGCCTTGACCGTAAGCGTGCAGCCCGCATCGGCGATCCGGACGCGCACCTCGACGTCGCCCTCCTCGGCTAGGTAACCCTGCCTCAGCAGCGATCCAGTGCCGAGCACGTCGGGCGCTGGGGGATCAGTCACCATGAACTTGCGTTCGATCTCGACAGCCATGGAACCAGTATGGAGCGCCACGCGGTACGGTGCGGCGCAACCCCATGCACACCGTCACGTTCTACGATCAGCAACAGCCGTTGGAGTCGGCGCTGGCCGTGCTCGCTGCGGCCGGGTGCACCGTCGGTCCTCCGGTCACATCTGTGTTCACGCTGCTCGACACCTTCGATGGCCGGCTGCATGCAGCCGACTTGCGGCTCGTCTCTGTGTCCACCGGGCGCGTCACCGAGCTGCGCCTGGCAGACGGACGTTCAGCTGTTGCTGCCCTACCTGCACCACAGGCGTGGGCATCAACCAGCGCACCGACTGCTACCCCCGGGGCTCCCGCTTCATCTGTGGCACGATTCGCCGCGGATCTCCCACCGGGACCGTTCCGGTCTCGGCTGGCTGCCGCCACCGAACCCCGAGCGCTGATGCCGGTGTTCACCTACCGCTCAGTGGTGCGCGGTTTCGTCAAGTACGACAGATCCACAAAGGTGATCGTGTCCGGCTCGATCTTCGAGCAGCCCACGGTCGGCCGGCGCGTCGACCCTTCGGCACCGTGGCTGATCGAAGTGGTCGAACAAGCCGGGCACAGCAGGGCGTTCGACAGCATCGACGAGGCCCTGGCGGGTCTCCGCCTGGAACGGGCTACCCACGATGCAATTACCTCCATCGCCGGTCTCGCCGGAGTCGCGCTGAGCGGTGTCCCGCCGTCACCGACGGTCGCGATGCACCCGTCGACCCCGGCTGGTGAAGCGGTCCGCGCAGTTCTGGCCAACCTCAGTGCGACGATCGAGACCAACTGGCAACCGACCATCGACGAGTTGGACACCGAGTTCCTGCATGACTTGCGGGTGGCGGTGCGCCGCACGAGGTCGGTGCTCACCGAGATCAAGAACGTCGTAGCAGACGAGATCCGCGACCACTATCGCGGTGAGTTCGGTTGGCTCGGCAATGTCACCAGTCGGCCCCGCGACCTCGACGTGTACCTGCTGGAGTGGGACTCCTACATCGCCCCGCTCGCCCCCGAAGTGCGTTCTCATCTGGCTCCCGTGGTGCAGTTGCTGCAACGGCACCGTAGCGAGGCCCACGTCGGCCTGGTGCAGGCAATGCGCTCCGAACGGGCCGCCGAGCTGCGGTCGTCGTGGGCCACCGCGCTGACCACTGCGGGCTTTGCCGAACAAGACAAGTCGCGGCTGGCCGGCGAGCCGATAGGGGCAGTGGTCGCAGCCAGGATCCGCGCTGTGCACCGCAAGCTGATCGGTGATGGCCGGAGGATCAGCGCCGGCTCACCAGCCGAGGCGCTGCACGAACTGCGTAAGGAGGCGAAGCGGCTGCGTTACCTCGTGGAGTGCTTCGCCAGCGTGTTACCGGGCAAGCAGCGCAAGGCTTTCGTGGATGAGCTGAAGGCGTTGCAAGACAACCTCGGTGAGCACCAAGACGCAGGCGTGCACGCCGGCGAACTACGTGACGTAGCGCACGATCTCGACGCGGTTACTACCACCACAGCGACCCTCGTTGCCCTTGGTCAGCTCAGCGAACAACTCGACCGGCGCTGCGCCGAGACCCGAAATGAGTTCGCGGTCCGGTTCCGGGCGTACGACTCCAAGCGGGTCCGCAGTGCGCTGGATGAGCTGCTCAGTGGCCTGGACGGATGACGGGCCAGCGATGAAAGTGCTGGCGAGCTACAGCATCAAGGGCGGCGTCGGCAAGACAACCGCCTCCGTCAACCTGGCCTACGAGGCGGCAGCCAGCGGCGCCAGGGTCCTGTTGTGGGACCTCGATCCGCAGGGTGCGGCGACCTTCTTCCTACGCGCCAAGGCGAAGATGAAGGGCGGTGTCGACGGTCTCATCGCGCGGCGCGGTGAACTCGCAGCTCACGTGCGGTCCACCGAGTTCACCGCAATCAACGTGGTGCCGGCGGACTTCTCGATGCGCCATCTCGACGTCCATCTCGACGACGTGAAGCATCCGCTGCGCAGGCTGGCGCAGTTGCTGGAGCCGCTCGCCGAGGACTACGACGTCGCCTTCCTCGACTGCCCTCCCTCGATCTCGCTTGCCAGCGAGAGCGTGTTCGGTGCGAGCGATGCACTGCTGGTGCCGACCATTCCGACCCCGCTGTCGATGCGAGCGCTCGAGCAGCTCTCCACGTTCCTTGAATCCTGGCTCGATCCACCGCTGCTGCTGCCGTTCGTGTCGATGCTCGACCGGCGCAAGAAGTTGCAGCGCGACAGTGTCGAAGAGCTGCTGAGACGTTGGCCGAATGCGTTGAGGACGACCATTCCGAACAGCAGCATCGTTGAGCGGATGTCTACCGAGCGGGCTCCGATAGGTGCCTTCGCGCCACGCAGCGCAGCGGGGATTGCATTCACCGACCTGTGGCGGGAGATCGCGGTAGCCATCTGGTCGTGACCGCGTCTTAGAGTCGTCGCATGAGCCGCTCTGCCCGCATCCTCCCGACGTCGCCGTTCCGATCCCTCGATGAGTACCGCAACGCCGGTGGCGGCAAGGGTCTCGACGCAGCTCGGGCAGTGGAGCCCTCGGTGATCATCGACGAGCTGGCTGCATCCGGCCTGCGCGGTCGCGGTGGCGCCGGCTTCCCCACTGGGGTGAAGTGGCGCACCGTCGCTGACTACGCATCCGAGTTCCTGGTGACAGCGGTTGTGGTCAACGCAGCGGAGGGCGAGCCCGGCACGTTCAAGGACAGGGCGATTATGCGGGCAAACCCGTACGCCGTTCTGGAGGGGGCGTTGATCGCAGCCAAGGTCGTCGGGGCCGCGGCCGTGACACTGGCGACGAAGGCTCGCTTCGGCGAAGACCTGGTCCGGATCCGCGAGGCCATCGCCGAAGTCATTGCGGCCGGATGGGCCGATGGCGTGGAGATCACGATCGTCGACGGCCCGGTCGAGTATCTCTACGGCGAGGAGACCGCACTGCTCGAGGTGCTCGACGGTCGCCCGCCGTTCCCCCGCATCGCACCACCGTTCCGCCGTGGGATGGTCGAGGTGGTGCGCGACGACTCCGACGTGGTGGCCGAGAGCGGTCTGTCCGCCGATGTCGACATGGCCGGGCCCTCCGCAGACAACGTTGCGCCGCCTGCCCTCGTGGACAACGTGGAGACGTTGGCCAACGTGCCTGGCATCATCGCCAAGGGGGCCGCCTGGTTTCGCCAGATCGGCACGGAGCGATCGCCGGGATCGATCGTCTGCACCGTCACCGGCGACGTGCAGCGTGCCGACGTCGGCGAGATGGCAATGGGCACACCGCTTCGCGAGGTGATCGCCACAATAGGCGGCGGTCCGGCTGCTGACCAGGAGATACTTGGAGTGCAGTTGGGCGTGTCCAACGGCATGTTGCCTGTCGCACTGCTGGACACCCCGATCACCTATGAGGCGATGGCTGCGGCTGGCTCGGGGCTTGGTTCGGCGAGCTTCATAGTCATTGGCAACCGCACCTCGCCGGTGGCTCTTGCAGCCGGCGCGTCGCACTTCCTGGCCATCGAGTCGTGCGGCCAGTGCACGCCGTGCAAGCAGGACGGCCTGGAGATCGCCGGGATCCTCAAGGCGATGTGCGCCGGTGATGCACGTTCCACTGATCTCGACGAACTGAAGAAGCGGATCGGCACGGTGGCTTACGGTGCGCGTTGCAACCTGGCCTCGCAGCAGGCCACAGTGGTCGGTGCGTTGCTCGAGCAGTTCCCCGAAGAGTTCGCCGCACGCATCGAGCCGGATCTTCGTCCGTTGGAGCCGATGATGATCGCTGAACTGATGCGTCTCGAGGACGGAACAGCGACCCTCGACGATGAGTTCGCCGAGAAGCGCTTCGACTGGTCCTACGGACCAGACGAAGCCACGCAGTTCCCGGTCGATCGACTTGCCGACCACCGCGCCCACCTCGTCATCGAGGAGCCGCCCGAACAGTGAGGTCAGTGC
>JBDSMK010000043.1:0-4347 GCA_039915905.1 Ilumatobacteraceae bacterium | reverse complement strand
CACGAGTTCGACAAGGTCGAGATCCTTGCGATCGCCACCCCAGACCAGGCGCCCGCCGTGCTGCAGGAGTTCGTCGGGCGAGCCGAAGCGCTGATCAGCGGTCTCGGGCTGCCGTACCGGATCATCGAGATCTGCGCCGGCGACCTCGGCCAGAGCCATCACCGCAGCTTCGATCTCGAGGTGTATGCGCCCGGCTGTGATGCATGGCTAGAAGTCAGTTCGGTGAGCTGGTTCAGCGACTACCAGGCCCGCCGCGGTGAGGTGCGCTATCGCGTCGCCGGGCGCAAGGGCACCCAGATGGTCAACACGCTGAACGGTTCGGCGCTGGCCGTGCCGCGGGTGTGGGCCGCGATAGTCGAGAACTGCCGCCAGGCCGACGGCTCGGTGGTGGTGCCCGATGTGCTGCGACCGTACATGCGCGGTGCCACCGTCATCGGGCCGCGATGACCGGGCCCGAGGCGCAGTCGTCTGCAGCCGCGGCGTGGCGGGTGGATGACGACATGGCGTCGCGGCGCATCGACTACGAGACCGCCGGTCTCGATCTCGGTGACATGCTCGCCGACCCGATCGAGCAGTGGCAGCGTTGGTACGACCAGGCGGCGACCGCCGGCATCGAGGAACCCAATGCGTTCGTGCTCGGCACCGTCGACGCCGACGGCTACCCGCAGACCAGGTACCTGCTGGCCCGCGGTGCCGACAGCGCCGGGTTCGTGTTCTTCACCAACTACGAGTCGGCCAAGAGCACCGAGATGGGTGCCCACCCGAAGGCCTCGATGCTGTTCACCTGGCTCCAGTTGCACCGTCAAGTTCGGGTGGTCGGAACCGTGCAACGGGTCTCGGACCACGACAGCGACGTCTACTACGCCTCCCGCCCGCGGTCATCGCAGATCGGTGCGTGGTCTTCGCCGCAGTCGCAACCGCTGCCCGACCGTGCAGCGCTGGAGGAGCGCGTCGCCCGCTTCGAAGCCACCTTCGCTGGAGTTGACGAGATCCCCCGCCCGGCCTACTGGGGCGGGTGGCGGATGACCCCGTCGATGGTCGAGTTCTGGCAAGGTCGCCCGAGCCGATTGCACGATCGGTTGCGTTACACGCTTTCCGACGCGGGCTGGGTGATCGACCGACTCGCTCCGTGACCGTCGTGCGCCGCGGCATCGTCGGGCGACACGCAGTTCGGCGACACGCAGTTCGGCGACATGCTGTCCGGCCAGCTGGCGGCCGCCTCGGCCAATGCACTCACGAGTGCCTCGGTGTGCGGGGTGAGCCCAGGGCCTTCCCAGTCGGCCCACAGCGCGCTCGACCCGCGTACGCGAGGCGGCAGTTCGATCTGCACGCCTTGACCGATCGGTAGGTTCACCGGGTTCGATGCATGCAGACCGCGCAGATCGGTGGGGATCCGATCGATGTCGGTGACGATGTCGTAGGCCGGAAGCACCCCGCGCAGCTCTTGCCCGATGTGCTCGGCCAGCGCCCGGTTGCGCCCGCCGAGGAGCAGCGAGGTGAACAGGCCGCGGCGTCCGAAGCCGTGCACGGTGATAACCACGTCGACATGCTCCACGAACTCCGCCAGCGCGTCCGATTCGGTGATGCTGACCCGGTGGGAGGGGATGTGCCAGTTCAGTGCGGACGGTTGCAGCACCGCGTAGTAGCTGGCACCGCAGCGCTGCGCCGCATCGGCCGCGATCACGTCGGTCATCTCCTCCAGCCCACCGCCGTGGAAGGCCATGAACCCGAACCTGCCGCGCAGCTCCACGTGCTCGACCACCCCCGGCGTGGCCAGCAGCTCGGCGAACGGGCGGCTCACGACACCTCCGGTTGTTCCCGGCGCATCACGTAGGCGGCAACCACTGCCACACCAATGACCAAGATCGCGGCGACCACGATCACCGTCTGATTGGTCTGGATGAAGCTCTGCAGCGTCTCCTGCCAAGACACGGCCTGATGCACCACTCGGTCGTCATAACGCTGCGCCAGGCTGTTGTACCAGTACCACGACAGGTACACCCCGGTGAGCAGCACGAAGACCGCAGCGAGGTACTCGAATGCGATCATTCCTCGGCGCAGTACACGCAAAAGTGCGGTGTTCGCCAGCGCCAGGCTGACGGTGAGACCGGTGACGATCAACGCCATCCCCACCCCGTACAGCCCTATTGCGGCGATTCCGGTCCCAATGCCGTTGGTGCTAACTGCGCCGAGCACGACGGCGGTGAACGGCCCGATCGTGCAACCGATGGACGCCACCGCGTAGGCCACGCCAAACACGAACATCGATCGCACTGTGCGGTCGCGCTCGCCGATGTCGAGCTTCGGAGTGGTGAACGGCAATCGGAAGCCGAACAGCATTGCCACGCCGAGGGCTATCAGGCCGATGCCGATCGCCAGCGAGATCCACGGCGCCTTGTCGACGAACCAGCTCGTCGACCACTTGTAGATCGCGCCGATCACCACAAAAACCAGCATGAAGCCGGTGGACACCGCCAGGCTCACGGTGATGGCCCGGCGCACCGAGGTGCGCTCAGTCCCGGGCCGCAGGTGTTCCATCCCGAGGAAGTACAGCAAGTAGGTGGGTAGCAGCACGAAGCCGCATGGGTTCACTGCGGCCAGCAGGCCGGCGGAGAACGACGTGGCCAGGCGCGCGTCGAGGGCGATCACAACAGTTCGTTGGTGATCGTGTCGTGCAGCGTCGCGGCATCGAGCTGGCCGGTCTGTTTGATGATCGTGCCGTCGGCGCGCACGAACAGGGTGACCGGCTGAGTGGAGATCCCTGCGGCGGTTACGAAACGTCCGTCACCGTCGTAGAACAACTCGTAGTCAACCCCCGCGTTCTTGGCGAAAGTGATCTCGACGGACGATGCCGGCACCGTGTCGATTCCCACGAAGCGCACCCTGTCGCCGAACTCGCGGTGCGCGGCGACGAGGTCGGGCATCTCCTTGGCGCACGGCAGGCATGTCGATGTCCAGATGTTCACGATCAGCGGCTGACCGAGCAGGTCCGCGGTCTGGAACGTGTCGCCCTGCTCAGTTTTCACCTCGGCATTGGGCAACGACTTTCCTTGGACAGCCGCATTGGTGTTCAACGGCTGGTCGAGGTTGTGTGCAGTGTCGAGCAGGACACTGTCTGAGCCATCCGACGTGTCGCGGTCGCTGATCACGTAGCCAATGGCCACGGAGGCGACGAGGGCGACGGCCAGCGAACTGAACAGCAACCGCTTGCGCAACCTCACTGGATCGAGGCTACTGGCACATCGTGTCCGGGTGCCTGGCGCGTGTCGGCCCCCTGCCATCGTCGGGGGACTCCGATGGCAGGGGGCGCGGGCACAGTCCGGGGGTCGGTGAACGTTGCCCCAGACCGGCGATCAGGCACGGCAGCCGGTGGCGGTCAGGCCACCCGCGTGTCCTCCGCTGGAGAACCGCCCACTTGCCGGCTGTCGAGCAGATGTGGAGGAATCGGGACCTCATCTACCACCATGGCCGGCCGAGCGTGTTTCGGCGGTCGGCCACGGGGACGCTTGCTGAGGACGATCCGGCCGTTGTCGATCAACTCGCCGCCCCACACGCCCACGGCTCGATGCGCTCGATGGCCGCCTCGAGGCAGCCCGTAGCCAGCGCGCACTTGCTGCAGATTGCCTTGGCCCGAGCCGTGTCGAGCGGCACCTCGGAGAAGAACAGGTGCGTCAACGTGCCGTGGCCGTCGGCGCAACGCGCCCGCCCGGTGGGCCGGGCCACCGGGGCGACGATCTCGTCGAACGTCGCGTTGATCGTCGCGTTGATTGTCGCGTTGATCGTCGCGTCGAAAGATGTGTCGGTGTCGGCGCCGTTGTCGAGTGTGCCGTTGTCGAGTGTGCCGTTGTCGAGTGTGCCGTTATCGAGTGTGCTGGTGGCGTACATTTCGTGTTCTTCCTTGAAAGCTGCTGGAAATGCGAAAGGCCGCCGGGATCTTGCGATCCCGACGGCCTCGGAGTGGTTTGCTTCCGGCGTGTTTACGTCGGTAGCTCTCCGAGGTGTCGGGCAATGCGCTTGGTGCAGGTGGAGGCGTTGAAAAGCGGGAAGTTCGGTGCCATACCGTCTGCCATGTGCCACTGGTAGCTATGACCAGAGGCGGCCCACGGGCGCGCACCGGTAGCCGCTGCGGCTACCCGAACTGCGTGAATCGTGGTCGTCATCGGAGCTACTTCCTGGATCGAATCGCTGGCTGACTCAATGCTTGGCGGTTCGGCACGCACCTGGCGTACCTGGCCGTGCACAGGCAATCACGTCTCGGCACCGTCGTCAACCGATTAATCGACATCGCCAACACAAGTCACACGGCGTTGTATATCGACTTCAATCGTGGTTGCGGGCCGTCGACGG
>JBDSMK010000447.1:0-6016 GCA_039915905.1 Ilumatobacteraceae bacterium | reverse complement strand
GGTACCGGGAGCTGGTGCGCCACTGCCTGTCAGATGCGACGCACGAGTTCGGGGTGGTGTTGATCGATCGTGGTCACGAGGTTGGCGGTGGTGACATCCGACGACAGGTCGGCACCGTTGCCCGATTGGTGCAGGTGGCCGAATTGAGTGGAGACCGGTACGCCGTGATCGCGGTGGGCGTGCGCCGGATACGCGTCACCGGCTGGCTGGCAGACGACCCGTACCCGCTGGCCGAGGTGAGCGACTGGCCCGACGAAGACGAACCGGATGACCCCGACCTGCCCATCGGACAGCTGCTTCTGCGGGTTACCGAGCACGTCCGACGCAGCGCCGCGTTGGCCATCGAACTCGGCGACGTCACCGGTGATCCGACGATCGAGCTAAGCGACGAATTGGTCGCAAGCAGCTACCAGTTGGCCGCGATGGCCCCTCTCGGCGGGGCAGACGTGTTCGATCTGCTGAGCGCGCCGGGACCGCGCCGGCGACTGCAGTTGATGGCTCAGCGACTCGATGACGTCGACGCAATGCACCGATTCCGGCTCGCCGCAGAAGGCCAACCGCCTGACGCCCCCTAGCCGCGCAAGGGCTGAAGCGTTGAGCTTTCGGTGCCTGACATGCTATGCATGGCATCGTGCGAGACAAAGACCCGATAGCACGAGACGACAAGAGTTCAGCGACGTCGCGTGCCACGCGCAACGACGCCGGCTCAGTAGGCGAGATGATCCAGCTCGTCAAGGACTACGCCCGGCAGGAGACGGTCGGACCTCTGCGAGGCGCCGGCCGCTGGCTGGCGTACGGAGCGGCTGGGGCGGTTCTGATCGGATTGGCCAGCGCGTTCCTGGTGCTCGGAGTGCTGCGTTTACTGCAGACAGAGTTTGCTCGTACGTTCCGGGGACAGTGGATGCAGGTTCTTCCCTACGTCATCGCCGCTGCCGTGGCGGTAGTCATCATCGGAGTAGCGATCAGCCGCATCGGGAAGAAGTCGTTGCAGAAGGAGCAGAGCTGATGGCTCACAACAAGATCACCCGCGACGATCTGGAGGCGGGAATCCGCAACCTGCAGGGCGACGTCCACAAGCGGGTCAGCGACAAGCGCAAAACATTGGTCACGGTCGCCGGTGCCGGTGCGGTGGTGCTTCTGTTGCTGGTGTTCATGATTGGCAAGCGCAGCGGCAAGAAGAAGACCACCCTGGTCGAGATCCGTCGGGTCTGAGCGGACATGGCTCGACGACGAGTTGGAGGACTGTTCAGCCCGCTGAGCATCGTCCGGCACAACGCGCTCTACAAGGGTGCGCTCGGCGGCCAGCGTGGGTGGCTGATCATCGGAGCGCTCGTGTGGGCCCCGAGGCTGGTCAAGCGGGTCCTCGGGCGAAATGAAGTGATCGTCGCGACGGAGAAGCTGGTGGCCGGTCAGGTGCTGAGGTTGGAGGTGCTGCCGCAGCAGACACGTAGCCAGCGTCGCACGTTTCGGCGAACATGAGGGTGCTGCTGCGCAACCCGCGCCGCGAGGTGCAGCTGGCCGGGCGACGCAGCGTCAACGCCCTGCTCGACGAGCTCCACCTCAACCGCGAGTCGCATCTGGTGATCCGCAATGGCACCTTGATACCGGGTGATGCGGCGCTCGACGACAACGACGAGGTGGAGATCCGCCCGGTCATCTCTGGGGGCGCGTGATGGTTGCGGTCGGCTCGAAGTGCCGCACTTGTCGGGGTCCGGCGATAATCGATCTGCCGCGCCACAACGCCAACTTTTGTGCCGAGCACTTCTTGGAACTGTGTCGCCGGCAAGTTGTCAAGGCGATCGAGAGCTTTGCGATGTTCACTCCGACGGACCACATACTCGTGGCCGTATCCGGCGGCAAGGACAGCCTTGCGGTGTGGGACATCCTCGTCGACCTCGGATATCACGCCGACGGCCTGTACGTCGGGCTCGGCATCGGCGACTACAGCGAGGCATCGGCGGTCTTCGCTCGCGACTTCGCCGCAGCCCGTGGGTTGAAGTTGATCGAGGTGTCGTTGCGCGACGACTACGGCTACGACATCCCAACCGCGGCGCGGGCCACCCACCGGGTGCCGTGCTCGTCGTGCGGACTGAGCAAGCGCCACTTGTTTGACAAGGCGGCCCTCGACGGCGGCTACGACGTGGTCGTCACCGGCCACAACCTCGACGATGAGGCTGCCGTCCTGTTCGGCAACACACTGCGCTGGGAGATCGATTACCTGGCCCGGCAGCTGCCGGTGCTTGCAGCACGCGACGGGTTCCCCCGCAAGGTCAAGCCGTTGGTACGCCTCACTGAGCGCGAGATGGCCGCGTGGTGCGTGGTGCGTGGCATCGACTACGTGGTAGAGGAGTGCCCGATGGCGGCCGGCAACAAGCATCTCGCGTACAAGGCGGCACTGAACGAGATCGAGGCAAAATCGCCAGGGAGCAAGGCCGCGTTCTATCTCAACTTCGTGGATCGCATGGCACCGCTACTTGCCGGCCAACGCGCCTCGTCAGCCGAGACGCTGGCCCCGTGCAGCGTGTGCGGTTCGCCGACCACAGGTGACGTATGCGCGTTCTGCCGTTTGGTGACCAAGGCGAGCGCGCACGAACCGGTGCCAGTGGAACTGGTCACAGGGAAGCGCCGCCGATCCTGATGAGCTCGCAGGACGAACCACAACCGGCTGGAGACGCATCTGGCAGTCGGCCATTCGCCTACGGCGAAAGGGTGCTGCTGCTCGATGTCAAGCAGCGGCGTTACCTCGTGACGCTGTCAGAGGGCGGCGAGTTCCACACTCACAACGGACTGTTCGCGCATGCCGACCTGGTCGGTCGGGCGGAGGGTGTCGTGATGCGGAGCACAAAGGGCGCTTCGTATATCGCACTGCGCCCGACGTTGGAAGACTTCGTCGTCGAGATGCCACGCGGTGCACAGGTGATCTACCCCAAGGATCTCGCGCCGATCTGCATGATCGGCGACATCGGACCGGGTGTGCGCGTGTTGGAGAGCGGGGTCGGCTCCGGGGCCTTGAGCATGACGATGTTGCGGTGGGGCGCCGAGATCGTCGGTTACGAGTTACGTGAGGATTTCGCCAACCGAGCCAAGGCGAACGTGCGCAGCTTCCTCGGGGAACAGGTGATGGAGCGCTACCGGGTAGAGCTGCGCGACTGCTACGCGGGCATCGACGAGCGCAACGTCGATCGGGTGATCCTCGACCTTCCCGAACCGTGGCAGGTCGTACCGCATGCGTTGCACGCACTGCGCCCCGGCGGGATACTGGTGGCTTACACCCCGTCGGTGATACAAGTGTCGCAGCTGCGCGACGTGCTCGCGACGAAGGCCTGGAGCGGTACCCGAACGCTCGAGGTGCTCCACCGTGGGTGGTACGTGGAGGGCGCCGCAGTGCGGCCGGACCACCGCATGGTGGCTCACACCGGCTTCCTGACCACCGCCCGATTCCTCGGCTGACGTTTCCAAGCTCTGGCCGAACGCGAAAGAAGCGGCCGATGGCCGCTTCTCTTGCGTTGGGCGAAATGTCGGCTCTGGATCAGGCCTCGATGAAGATGCACTCGCCGGGGCACTCCTCGGCGCTTTCGATCACGGCATCGAGCTTGTTGTCGGGAATGTCCGCCATGCCCTCAGCCCCCTGCGGGTTACCTTTGGCAGCCGCGAAGATCTTGTCACCTTCCTTGACATATGCAAGACCGTCGTCGAGCAGCGTGAACACCTCGGGGCAGATCTCTTCGCAGAGCCCGTCGCCGGTGCACAGATCTTGGTCGATCCAGACCTTCATGTATGTCTCCTATCGGAAGGGTCAGACGACTCAAGTGTACATGTCCGACCCTGATCAACCATGCCGCACGCCATGTTGCACCCTGTGACGACGGGTGAGCAGTAGTCCGTGCTGCCCATTGTTGGCCAGCTGCTGGACCTCCCAGTCTCACCGATGGTTCAATTGCTGCCGGGAGGCTGTGATGTGCCCGGGCGTCCACTGGTCGTCTAGCCCGGCACGGAGCTAGGACGAAACCGGCCCTTTTGGAATGGTGACCCTCCACCCGGCGGGCTCCAGGAGGCAGGAGGCTCGTTCAGAAATGACCGCACACAACACAACCTCGAGGCGTAAGCGATTGCTGCACGTGGCAGCCGCAACCGCTGCCGTCACCGGCTTGGGCCTCGGGCTGACATTCGGCGTCGGTGGAGCGCACACACCCACGGTGAGCGACAGCTGCAGCGGCTTGGATATCTCACTGCTGTACTACGAGGGACCGATCACCAACAACAAGATCACGATCACGATCGATGGTACGACCAGCGAATACCCCTTCGGGGGCTCGTTCTCGAAATCCATCGGATGGTCGCAGACATCTCCGCATACCTGGAGTGTCGCGATCGACGCCAACCTCAACACCGGCAACCCGACGCAGTACGACACGACCTTCCAGGGCACGCAGACGGCTTGCCAGAGCACAACTACCACCGCGGCACCAACAACCACCGCGGCACCAACAACCACCGCGGCACCAACAACCACCGCGGCACCAACAACCACGCTTTCCGCCTCTGAAGGTCCGGCCTCGACAACCACTTCCGAATCGACCACCACGCTTTCCGCTTCTGAAGGTCCGGCCTCGACAACCACCGCAGCTGCAGTGTTACCGCCCGTACCCCCGACGACGCCGCCGGGCAATCTGCCTGTCACCGGCAGCGATTGGACTACCACCGCGGCTGTGGCACTTGCCGCGTTGATCGGCGGGTTCGCGCTGATCCGGGTGAGCCGCCGCGCAGCCGACTGACCCCGGCGACGGCCAACAGCCAACAGCGATGGTCAACGCGGGGCGGGTCGACGAGATGTCGACTAGCCCCGCGTTGCGACAACATGCCGTTGCGCTGCGCCGGGCAGCGTGTAGGTTCGACTCATGGCCGCCGAAGAGCAAGGTCACTCCGCCGCACCGGGCGGCTCCACCGATCCAGAGACGCAGGCACTGCTCCAGGCCCAGGTGGTGGTGCTCGACGAGGAGATCGCCCACCTACGTCGGAGGCTGGCCGACGCACCGAAACGCCAGCGTGCGTTGGAGGAGCGTCTGCTGGAGACCAAGGGTCAGCTGGCCCATGCGGTCTCGCAGAACGAGAAGTTGAGCTACACGCTGCGCGAGGCCCGCGAACACATCGCGGCGCTGCGCGACGAAGTCGACAAGCTCACCCAACCACCGTCGGCTTACGGCGTGGTCGTCGGCAAGAACGACGACGGCAGCATCGACGTGCTCACCAGTGGCCGCAAGATGCGTGTGGGGCTGCACCCAGACATCGACCACGACAGCTTGCAACGCGGTGCCGAAGTTGTACTCAACGACAGCTTCAACGTCGTGTTGGCCCGTCGCCCGGAGATCACCGGCGACGTCGTGACGATCAAGGAGTTGCTCGACGACGGCGTGCGTGCGTTGGTGGTGGGACGTGCCGACGAGGAGCGGGTGTGCGAGCTAGCGGACGCACTGCGCGGCGCACACCTACGCAGCGGTGACTCGATGCGTCTCGACCTGCGTTCCAACATGCTGCTGGAGAAGCTGCCCCGTCCGGAGGTGGAGGACCTGCTGCTGGAAGAGGTGCCGGACATCTCTTACAGCGACATCGGCGGGCTCGACAGCCAGATCGAACAGATCGCCGATGCCGTCGAGCTGCCGTTCCTGTACCACGACCTGTTTGCCGAGCACCAGCTTCCGGCACCGAAGGGAATCTTGCTCTACGGGCCGCCCGGCTGCGGCAAGACACTGATCGCCAAGGCGGTCGCCAACTCGCTGGCCAAGAAGGTCGCCGAGAGCACAGGCGGAGAGAAGGGGCGCAGCTACTTCATCAACATCAAGGGTCCGGAACTGCTCAACAAGTACGTCGGTGAGACAGAACGCCAGATCCGCCTCGTGTACCAGCGGGCCAGGGAGAAGAGCGAGGAGGGCTGGCCGGTGATCGTGTTCTTCGACGAGATGGATTCGATGTTCCGCACCAGGGGCTCAGGCATCAGCAGCGACATGGAGTCGACCAT
>JBDSMK010000444.1:0-3419 GCA_039915905.1 Ilumatobacteraceae bacterium | reverse complement strand
GCTTGGCTTGGTGCGCCGGATAGTTGAAGACGATCAGCCGTTCGTCGAGCGTCTCGGCTTGGTAGCGACGGCTGAACTGGTCGACGAGATCGGAATGTTGTGGCTGAAACGGCCTGCGGGATGGCGCTCGGCCATCGAGTTGTTGATCGCCGGCAGCGGCCAGCGCGCTGCCGCAGCGGCGAGCGAGGTGCGCCGAGAGCAGCGCAAGCGCCAAGCGGCCGAAAGCGCAGCGCATCGTGCAGCCGAGGAGTTCGCAGCTGTTCGCCAGGAACTGGCTCGAGAGCGCAGCGAGCGCGCCGACGATCGTGCCGTTCATCGGCGCGTGACCGATGAGCGCGCCGCGCTGGCCGCTCGGATCACCGAATTGGAGGACGCGGTCCAACGCCGTCACCTAGAGGCTCGCAAAGTGAGCGACGCGCTCGAGCAGGCCCTGGCCGGTCGCCTCGTCGTGGAAGCGCAGCGTGATGCCGCGCTGGCTGAACTGAACGCGGTGCAACGGGCGTTGGTTGTCGCCGAGCAGGTCCGAGACGCGGCATTGGCCCGCAGAGTCGCCGAGGGTCGGCTTGGGCCGGACCTCGGTGCTGGAGCGGGTGCTGGAGCGGGTGCTGGCGCGGCCAAGGCAGACGTCGAGCAGGCGAACGGCGCGGCATCGGTGGCCAGGTTGCATACCCTTGTGGGTCGGGCTGCGGCAGGTATCCGCGACAGCGAGCGGATGCTGCACGACATCGAACTGGCGGTGGCCGACCTGTCTGCTTCGTGGCCGCCGCGGCTCGCGCCGGTGGTGCGCCGCCGCGGTCCCCGTCGTCGCACTCCGCTCGCCATCCCGGGCGGGTTGTACGGCGATTCAATCGCCGCCGCAGAGCATCTGCTGCGCGTGCCGGGGGTGATGGTGCTGATCGACGGGTACAACGTCGCCAAGCTGCAGTGGCCGGTGCTCGATCTGGGTCGGCAACGCGAATGCTGCATCTCGGCCGCGGAAGACGTGGCGCGTCGATGGGGTACTGCGATAACCGTGGTGTTCGACGGTTCTGACGTGATCGGCGCGGCGGCCGCAAGGCACCAGTTGGTACGTGTGGTGTTCTCGCCTGCCGGGGTGATCGCCGACGATGTGCTGCGTGCTGAGGTAGTCGCGCTCGACTCCGAGGTAGCAGTCGTGGTTGTCACCAACGACCAAGCGGTGCTGGCAGACGTGCGCGCCAATGGCGCCAACACGATCAGCAGCGATCACTTTCTGGCACTTGCACTGCGTTAGGAGCAGACCGATGACGGGCTGTCGGGTGGCTGGCAAAGACCAAGACAATGCCTACGCTGGCGCACTGTGAGGCCCACTGAACAGGCGCAGCCAGTCGCTGACGATGCCTACCTCGAACGGCTGGACGCCCTGGCGAGGTCGGCCGGGATCACCCGAAGCGGCGTGGCGCCTGCTTCGGTGCTGACGCGGGCCAGGGATGAGCTGTTCCGACGTCGAGCCGCCGGACTCGCCGACGAGATGCAGTTCACCTACCGCAACCCGGTGCGCTCCACCGATCCCACGGCGGCGGTGCCGGGCGCTCAGGCGGTCTTCGTCGGTGCGCTCGCATACGGCGCCGATGAGCCGCAACATCCGGTCGGCCCATCCGGAAGGGTTGCCCGCTACGCCTGGAGCGACCACTACGGCAGGCTCCGCGAAGGCTTGTGGACGGTAGCCAAGCAACTGCGGGCCGATGGCTTCAAGGCAGTGCCGTTCGCCGATGACAACAGCATCGTCGACCGCGAGGTGGCCTACCTGGCTGGGCTGGGGTGGTTCGGCAAGAATGCCAACCTCTTGGTGTCCGGTGCCGGAAGCTGGTTCGTGCTCGGCTGCGTCGTCACCAGCGCACCGTTGCCGGTGGCCGCCACGCCGGTGGCCGACGGGTGCGGCGCATGCCATCGTTGCATCGACAACTGCCCGACGTCGGCCATCGTCGCGCCCGGTGTGATCGATGCTGGACGCTGCCTGTCGTGGGTCCTGCAGAAGCCCGGGGTCATCCCTGTGCGGTTCCGCGAGACGATCGGCAGCCGCATCTACGGCTGCGACGACTGCCAGGACGTCTGCCCGCCCACCGTGCGGTTCGGTGTCAGGTCGGCGCCGGTCGAGGCAGATCCTCCTGTGGCATGGGTAGCGGTGCTCGATCTGCTCGACGCCGACGACGCAGGAGTCATTGCCGCATGGGGCCGCTGGTACCTCGCCGGGCGCGACCCGCGCTGGGCCCGACGCAACGCGCTCGTGGTGCTTGGTAACGTCGGCGACGGCAGCCAGCCCCGCATTGCGCAGATGTTGGCCAGATACGTCAAGGATCCCGATCTGATACTGCGGGTCCACGCGATCTGGGCGGCACGGCGACTAGGGCTCCACAGATTGGTTGTAGACGCCGACGTGGGCCCTGCCAACGACCCGGACGGGCTCATCGCTGCCGAACTCGCCGGGGCGGTCGTGACGCGATGAAGCACCTACTGGTGACCAACGACTTTCCGCCCAAGATCGGCGGCATCCAATCATTGCTGTGGGAGTGGTGGCGCCGCCTTCCTCCGGACTCGTTTGCCGTGCTCACAAGCCCATATGCCGGCGCCGAGGATTTCGACGCGGCCCAGCCGTTCCACATTGAACGGGTCCGCGAGCCGGTCTTGCTGCCGCACCCGTGGATGGTCGCCCGGGTCAACGAGATGGCCAAGCGGGTTAGCGCAGAACTGGTTGTGGTCGATCCGGCATTCCCTCTGGGCCTGATCGGGCCGTCGTTGAGCCTTCCCTACGACGTGATCTTGCACGGTGCCGAAGTCACGGTGCCAGGGCGGCTGCCAGGCTCGCGCCAGGCACTTGGCTATGTGCTTCGTGGAGCACGCCGTGTAATTGCCGGAGGGGGTTACCCGGCAGCTGAGGCAGAACACGCAGCCGGCCGAACACTGCCGATCACGATCGTTCCGCCCGGTGTCGACGTCGAGCGGTTCGTTCCCCTCGATGCGGCGGAGCGGACCGCCGCACGGCAACACTTCGGACTTTCGCCTGGCGCGGAACTGATCGTCGGCATCAGCAGGCTGGTGCCTCGCAAAGGCTTCGACACGGTCATCCGTGCCGCCGCGATGCTTCGCCGATCGCGCCCGAACTTGGTCGTGGCGATCTCCGGATCGGGCCGAGACGGCGACCGTCTTCGTCGTCTCGCAGCCGAATTGCAGGCACCGGTGGTGTTCCTGGGCCGAGTGCCCAACGACGATCTGCCGCTGCTCTACGGCTGCGCCGATGCCTATGCGATGCTATGCCGCAACCGTTGGGGAGGCCTCGAGCAAGAAGGCTTCGGGATCGTCTTCCTCGAGGCCGCAGCTTGTGCTGTCCCACAGGTTGCCGGAGCATCAGGTGGGGCTGCCGAGGCCGTTGCCGATGGTCTCACCGGCATCGTCGTGCGCCG
>JBDSMK010000417.1:0-2585 GCA_039915905.1 Ilumatobacteraceae bacterium | reverse complement strand
CGCCGTAGACCATCGCCGACGACACGAGCACCACATGACGTGCTGCGCCGGCCGTGACTAGAGCTGCGGCAAGGCCTTCGGTGGCACTCTGCTTGCGTCGTGCCCTCGCTTCGGCATTGGACGCAGTGAGCCAGATCAGCACCTCGCAGTCGGACAACTCGCCGACCTGGAACGTCGGGTTGTCACCGACGCGACGCAAGACACGTACCCCGAGTCCGCTCGTGGTGTCACTGACCCAAACTCGACGGGTGCCGGTCACCAGGTCCGTCACCGCATCGGTCGCCATCACCTGACCATACCGAAACATCGGCGCGGCAACGAGACGTTCATCGGCCGTAGGCTGCGTGGATGGCCGACGACGACCGTGGCAATCCGTTTGGCGACAACCCCTTCGGCAGCTTGCCGTTGTTCGGCGATCTGGCCAAGGCTCTGGCCGGACAGGGGCCGCTGAACTGGGACGCAGCGCGACAGTTCGCCCAGATCGCGGCCACTGGCGGCGCACCCGAGGCGAACATCGACCCCGCGGTCCGCATCGCCTTGGCCAACCTGGTGCGTATCGCCGAGATGCATGTGCGCGACGTCACCGGGTTGGATCCGAGCTTTCCCGAGGTCACCCCGGTCACACCCGGGCTGTGGGCACAGCGCACGCTGGACGCCTACCGGCCGTTGTTCACCGAGATGGCCACATCGCTCGGCCAGCGGCCGGCACTGCCAGACATCGACGGCGAACCTGGCGAGGATCCCGAATTCGGCGGCGACCCGATGATGGCGTTGATGGCCAACCTCAGCCAGATGATGGCGCCGTCGATGATGGGCATGGCTGTCGGGTCGATGGTCGGGCGGATGGCCACCAAGGCGTTTGGGCAGTACGACCTGCCGATCCCACGTGCCGACAACAGCCTGCTGCTAGTCACCGCCACGATCGATCAATTCGCCTCCGAATGGGATCTCCCGGTCGACGAGATGCGGCTATGGGTGCTTGCCCAGGAACTGATCGGCCACGCGCTGTTCTCGATCACCTCGTTGCGCGACGACTTCGCGGCGCTGGTGCGACGGCACGTCGGCGCGTTTCGACCGGACCCTTCGGCGGTGGCCGAAAAGCTGGCAAGCCTCGACATAGACGGCGACGACCCGATGCAAGCCATGCAGAGAGCGCTCAACGATCCGGCGATGCTGCTCGGTGCGGTGGAGTCCCCTGCGCAGGCGGCTTTGGCCCCGCAGCTCGACGCCGCTACCGCCGCGATCGTCGGTTACGTCGATTACCTCGTCGATGCCGTTGCCGTGCGGGTAATCGGCGGCGATTCGCTGCGCATCGCCGAGGCGGTACGTCGCCGGCGATTGGAAGCCTCCCCCGACGACATCTACGTGGAGCGACTACTGGGGCTGAAGTTGACGCATGTCCAGGTGCAGCGCGGCAAGGCGTTCGTCGGCGGAGTGGTAGATCGCGTCGGTGAGACTGCGCTGACCGCATTGTTCTCTAGACCGAACGCACTGCCCACTCCGGCCGAGCTCGACGCTCCCGGCCTATGGATCGCACGGTTGGAGCTCTGACGCGCACAACGCGCCTCGCGATGGCCCGCAACCCTACGATGCGAGGGTGAGCAACGATCGGCGGCGGGCCGACGCCGTGTACCAGCCCGGCGATTCGCAACCGGACGATTCACAGTCGCGCAAGCAACGGTCGCGCGATCCACAGTCACGCGGTCCACGGTCTGGAGCTCAGCTTCCTAGAAGTCGACGGAATGCAGGGGGCAGTCAGACACAGCGAGAGGTGGGACCCCGACCACCCATACGGGGTCGCCTTCGCCCGTCTGTCACGTTGTCGCCGTTCCGGCAGCTGGCCAGAACTCACGCATTGATGGCCGCCGGTGACGCGGCATTGGCAGCTGTGCTGGTCGGTTCTGTGTTCATCAGCAGCCCTGACGCGGCGCGCGGCAACGTGTTGCTGTTCCAGTTGATCTCTGTGGCCCCTTTCGCGGTGGTGGCGCCACTCATCGGCCCCACCTTGGACCGCGTGCCCGGCGGCCGACGGTTCGCGGTGCAGGTGACCGCAATCGCCCGCGCAGTGCTCTACCTGATCATGATCGCGCACGTCAACGACGTGTTGCTGTTCCCCCTGGTGTTCGGGGTGATGGTGCTGCAGAAGACATACTCGGTGTCCAAATCTGCCCTGGTTCCACTGGTGGTGCGTGACGAAGACGAGTTGGTGGAGGCCAACTCCAAGCTCGGTCTGATCTCCGGCGTGCTCGGCGCTATCGCCGTCGGACCGCTAACCGGTCTGGGTCACCTCGCCATCGGCCTGGCCCTCGTGCCCGGCGCGATGCTGTTCGTGGCGGCGGCATTCACTGCGCGCCGGTTGCCCCGCGAGGCCGTGGCAGCTGCGCCGGTGGAGGCTGCCGAACGCGAGGAACTGCGCTCGTTCGGGATTCTGCTTGGTGCCGGAGCCTTCGCGCTGATACGTGCCTCGGTCGGGTTCCTCACGTTCCATTTGCTGTTCTGGATGCGCGGCGACTACGGCCTGGTGTGGCTCGGTCTGGCGGTAGCCGCCGGCGCAGCGGGATCGATGATCGGCAACGTTCTGGCAC
>JBDSMK010000378.1:0-4142 GCA_039915905.1 Ilumatobacteraceae bacterium | reverse complement strand
TCTCGGTTGCGGCACAGTGGTGGGGTCGCCGGTGGGGTCGCCGGTGGGGTCGCCGGTGGGGTCGCCGGCGATGTGCCGTTGATCGGTGGTGGAAGTGGCTGTGCCCGCCCATGGCGGCGCGACAGCGTCTGGTGCGGTGGCGGACTGGCGGGGCGCCGGGGCTGGGTTGATCGCGACCATCAACCCCGGGTTGCGGCTGTCGCCGCGCAGGCCGCTGGCAGTACCGCCGGTCAGCAGTCCCCCGAGACAGCACAATGCGGCCGCCAGCATCAATCGCGAACGCGGTTCGTGGGGCTTCGACCGGACGCTGACTTCGCCGGGGAGCACGTCCTCCGCTGTCACCCCGAAAGGCTACCCGTATCGATGCGGACGATTCCCGCGACGCACCGGCTGCGCTGACTGGATCGGCGATCGGCAAGCATGTAGTCATGAGCACTGTGACCGTGATTCGTGGTGGAACCGTGGTGGACGGGACCGGAGTGCCCGGGGTGCGCGCAGATGTGGCGATGTCCGGCGGGCGGATCACCGCCGTTGGTGTCGATCTCGACGGCGACGAGTTCGTCGACGCCGCTGGCTGCGTCGTTGCCCCCGGGTTCATCGACATCCACACCCACTTCGACGCCCAGGTGTTCTGGGATCCGGCGTTGACGCCATCGTGTTACCACGGCGTCACCACCGTGGTAGCCGGCAACTGTGGGTTCTCCATCGCCCCCACCCGGCCGGCCGATCGAGGGCTGATCGCCCGAACGTTGGAGAAGGTGGAGGACATGGATCCGGCCTCGCTCGACGCCGGTATCCCATGGGATTTCGAGACATTCCCCGACTACCTGCAATCGGTCGGCCGCCACGGCTCGGTCCTGAACTACGCGGCGTACATCGGGCATACGCCGTTGCGCATCTACGTGATGGGCGAGCAAGCATCGCAGCGTGCCGCCGAGCCCGACGAGATCGAGCGGATGGCAACATTGGTGCGAGAGGCGATGAGTGCCGGCGCCTGCGGGTTCGCAACCAGTTTCGCGGTCACCCATCTCGGTGCCGACGGCCGGCCGATCCCCAGCCGATGGGCTGAGCGGGCCGAGGTCGAGGCGTTGTGTCGAGCCGCCGCGGTAGGTGGCCGTGGCGTCATCGGGATCAACGGTGTCAGCGAGCATCTGCACTTCAACGAGATCTACGACATGCAGATCGAGCTCGGCATACCGATCACCTTCACTGCGGTGCTGACGACCACCAACGACGCCCATCTCAAGGCGATGGTCGTGCACCGCCAGGGAATGGCCAGAGGGGCCCAGGTGTGGCCACAGATCTCCTGCCGCCCGTTGACTTTCTCGATGACGCTCATCGAACCGTTCACGCTGAACACCAGCCCCGTGTTCGCCGAGCTGATGCCGAAGTCGATGGCCGAGCGCCGCGCCGCGTATGCAGATGCCGGCTGGCGCGAGCGGGTCCGCAACGGCTGGCGAGCGGGACAAGGGATCTCTCCCCGGTGGGAGACGTACGAGATCATGGAGTCGGTAGACCACCCGGACCTCGTCGGCCGCCGGCTGTTGGATCTGGCCAACGCCACCGACAGCGACCCACTCGACGTACTACTCGACATCGCAGCCGCAGAGACCGACCTGCGCGCTCTGCGGGTGAAGGCGGTGCTGGCCAATGACGACGAGCAGGGCATCGCGATGCTTTTGAGGGAGCCAGGGTGCACTCTTGGCCTGTCTGACGCCGGAGCGCACGTCACACAGTTGTGCGATGCGCCGTTGCCCACCGACCTTCTCGGCAGGTGGGTGCGCGACAAGGGTGTGCTGACGGTGGAGGAGGCCGTGCACAAGCTCACCCAGGTGCAGGCCGAGATCTTCGGCTTCTCTGATCGTGGAGTGATCCGTGCTGGACTGGCAGCAGACATCGTGGTCTTCGACCCGGCCACCGTGGCCCCCGGACCGCTGCGGCGGGTGCGCGACTTCCCCGCCGACGCGGAGCGACTCACCGCTGATCAGCCTGTTGGGATGCGCCACTCGTTTGTCAACGGCACCCCGGTGATCGTCGATGGTGTGCTGTCCGAAGAGGCCGTCGCGGCCCGCCCCGGCCGGATCCTCGGCGCCGGCGCCTCCTGATCGAAGATCTCCCGCTCCGACCGCGCCTGGCTCGGCGTGTGGCGCGAGTGTACGAGTCATGAAGTACACGAAACTCGGTTCTACTGGTCTCGACGTCTCCACGATCTGTCTCGGATGCATGAGCTACGGCATCGGCGATCGCGGGAGCCATCCCTGGGCACTCGACGAGGAGCACAGCCGGCCGTTCTTCAAGCGGGCGGTGGAGGCCGGGATCAACTTCTTCGACACCGCCAACGTCTACTCCGCCGGCACGAGCGAGGAGATCGTAGGACGTGCGCTGCGCGACTTTGCCAATCGTGACGAGATCGTGCTGGCGACGAAGGTGCACGGCAAGATGCACAGTGGCCCGAACGGATCGGGGTTGTCGCGCAAGGCGATCTTCTCCGAGGTCGACGCCAGCTTGCGACGTCTCGGCACCGACTACGTCGACCTCTACCAGATCCACCGTTGGGATCAGCACACCCCAATCGAGGAGACGATGGAGGCGCTTCACGATGTGGTCAAGTCCGGCAAGGTGCGGTACATCGGCGCATCGTCGATGTACGCGTGGCAGTTCTCCAAGGCCCAGCACGTCGCCGAGAGACACGGGTGGACGCGTTTCGCAACGATGCAGAACCACTACAACTTGCTGAATCGCGAAGAGGAGCGTGAGATGCTGCCGTTGTGCGCCGACCAGGGCGTCGGGGTCATCCCGTGGAGTCCGTTGGCTCGCGGCCTGCTCACCCGGGACTGGGACGACACCACCGAGCGCAGTACGACGGACCAGTTCGGCAAGTACCTGTACCGCTCGGTGGATCGTGAGATCGTCAATCGTCTGGGGGCCTTGGCCGACAAGCGTGGCATTTCCCGGGCGCAGTTGGCATTGGCCTGGGTCGCGGGGAATCCCACGGTTTCGGCTCCGATCGTCGGCGCCACCAAGTTGCATCACCTCGAGGATGCGATCACTAGCGTCGATGTCGTCCTGACGGCCGAGGAGCGCGCCGCGCTGGAGCAGCCGTACACCCCCAAGCCGGTCGTCGGCTTCGTGTGAGCTGTGCCCTCTGCCTGTGTGTGTCCGCCTTGCGCGTGTCTGCCTGCGCAAGCCTGATGCTCGGCCGGAGATGTACGGTTGAGGCATGGCAATTCGCAAGTCAGTGAAGCCAGTGACGATCACCAACGAGAAGGGCCACCCCGAGATCGTGCTCGAGATCAACGGCCTCACGTTGTCGATGACCCCGCCGTCCGTGACCGCTCCGATCAGTGGCGCGGCGCCGCCGACTGAGGCATCCGGTACCGAATCCGAAGCCGGTGGCCAGGGTTGATCCAGGGTGGGACCGGCGACGGTTTCGTGCGATGTAGCGACGGCCACGTGCGCTGGGGTCGGTACGGCGCGGCCGGGGTGCTGTTCGTCACCAGCGGTTCTGGTTCGAACGGAGACTACGGAGGTGGCGAACCGCTGGTGATGCTCCAGCTCCGGTCCGGCTTTGCTCACGAGGGCGGCACGTGGTCGTGCGCCGGAGGAGCGTTGGACCATGGTGAGACCGCATTCGAAGGGGCGCTGCGGGAGGCTTCCGAGGAGGTCGGCGTCGTGCCCGAACGTATCCGTCTGATCGGGGACTACGTCTTCGCGCCGGCTGACGACTGGACTTACACCACGGTGGTCGTGCAGGTCGACCAGACGTTCGGGCGCTCGATGAACTTCGAGACGGAGGCTGTCGAATGGGTGGGCCTCGAGGAGGTCGAGCAGCGACCGCTGCACCCGGGATTTGCCAGTGCATGGCCGCACCTGCGTTCGATCGTGGAGCGCGCCGGCTCACACGATGAGGCCCACCACCTTGCCGATCGCAGCGGTGATCAGCATTGCTGCGGCGCCCCAAGCGGTGACGCGTAGCGCCGGTCGCCTCGTCGGAGCACCACCGACACGCGCTCCCGCCACGCCCAGGAAGGCGAGGAACACCAACGCCGAAATGGCCACGCCCCAGGCGCGCGCAGCGCCAGGGGTCACGGCCGCGACGATCAGCGGCAGCAGTGCACCGACTGTGAACGAAGCCGCCGACG
>JBDSMK010000371.1:0-4911 GCA_039915905.1 Ilumatobacteraceae bacterium | reverse complement strand
GATCGGAAACGATCACACCAACCGCCGCGCTCGAGCGGCCGCATTGCACGCCCTGCTGGTGACATCCGCCGGAGGTCTGGCGATGCTGGCCGGCTTCGTACTGATCGGCAACGCCGCTGGCACGTTTCGGCTGAGCGCGATCCTCGGCGCGCCGCCCTCCGGCACCATCGTCACCGTCGGACTGGTGTTGGTTCTCATCGGAGCGTTCACCAAATCCGCGCAAATACCGTTCCATGCCTGGCTGCCTGGGGCGATGACGGCGCCCACTCCGATCAGCGCCTACCTGCATTCGGCCACGATGGTGAAGGCCGGCGTGTACCTCGTCGCCCGCTTCGCACCGGCGTTCGCCGACGTAGGGGTGTGGCGGCCGCTAGTGGTCACCGTCGGCGCGGCGACGATGATCACGGGCGGACTGCGGGCCCTGCGCCAGCACGACCTCAAGCTGCTCTTGGCGTTCGGTACCGTCAGCCAGCTCGGCTTGCTGATGGTCCTCTTCGGGATCGGCTCACGCACAACCGCGGCCGCCGGCTGCGTGATGTTGCTGGCCCACGCCGTGTTCAAGGCCGCTCTGTTCATGGCCATCGGCATCGTCGATCACCACACCGGCACCCGCGATCTGCGTCACATCCCCTCTCTTGGCGAATCATGGTGGCCGTTCAAGGTGGCATTCGTGGTTTGCGCGGCGTCGATGGCAGGTGTTCCTCTGATGCTCGGCTTCGTTGGCAAGGAGGCCGCGTTCGAGGCGATCGATCACGCCGGATTCTCCGGCAGCGTCGTGCTGCTTGTCGCCGTAGTGACCGGTTCGATCCTCACCGTGGCCTACACCGGTCGACTCGTGTGGGGCGTGCTCGGCCCGCTGCACGGGTCCAGCGCGAGATCTTCTGCCGACGAAGTGCATGATCCTCCTGCAAAATCCGCGACCGCTATGTTCCTGGCGCCGCTCGGTGCGCTTGCTGGCGTGACCGTTGTGCTCGGTGTCGTGCCCGGTTTGGCCGACGGGTTGATCGCCGCAGCCGCAGCCGCAGCAACCGGCGCAGCCGCAGCAACCGGCGCAGCCGCAGCAACCGGTGCGACGCATCTCGCGGTGTGGCACGGCTGGACGTTGCCGCTGGCGCTTTCCGGCGTAGCTCTGCTCGGTGGCGGTGGCTTGTTCGTCGCTCGCCGCCGGATCGAACCGTTGTTGGCCAGAGGCAGCTCCGTGCCAGATGGGCTGCGTGTCTATGCCGCGATCCTGCGTGCCATGACCAGCTTTGCCAGGCGCATCACCGGAGTCATCCAGAGCGGCTCGCTGCCGGTCTACGCGGGCATCACTCTGCTCACCGCGGCACTCGCCCCAGGACTCGTGCTCGCCGGTCGAGCGACGTGGCCAAACTCGCCGGAGGCATTCGGTGGCGTGGCACAACTGCCAGTGGTGGCCGGTCTGATTGTCGCCGCGGTTGCGGCCGCCATCGCCCGACGGCGGTTCTCGGCAGCGTTGTTCCTCGGAGTAACCGGATATGCGATGGCTGCGCTGTTCGTGGTGCAGGGGGCCCCGGACCTGGCACTGACCCAGACCGCGATCGAAACGCTGTCGACAGTTCTCTTCGTGCTTGTCCTGCGCCGGCTACCCGATCGGTTCGAACGGACGTCGACGCTGCGGCGGAAGTGGTTGCGGCTACTCGTTTCGGGTGCGGTCGGCGCCACCGTGTTCTGCTTCGCGATAATCGCGCGCTCGGCCCGTACAGCCGTGCCGGTGTCACGCGAGATGGTAGAGCGTTCCTTACCCCAGGCACACGGCCGCAACGTGGTCAACGTGATATTGGTGGACATCCGTGGCTTCGACACGCTCGGCGAGATCACTGTTCTGGCCTCCGCCGCGATCGGAGCGGTGGCGTTGGCCCGCGCCGGCGCGGTGCGGCGAAGGCGCAACCGGGTCGATGCAGGCCAGACCGCGGCGGAGACACGACCATGAGGCGGTTGATCTTCCTAGAACAGACCGCCCGGATCCTGTTCCACGCGGTGCTCGTCGGGTCACTGTTCCTGCTGTTCGCCGGCCACAACGAGCCGGGTGGGGGGTTTGCCTGCGGGCTGGTGGCCGGCGCCGCCATCTCGTTGCGCTACCTCAGCGGCGGAATCGCGGACGTGCGCCGGATCAGCCGCTTGGCACCGTGGACGATCCTCGGCTCCGGTGTGGCGCTGGCGGCAGCCACGGCATTGGCCCCGATGCTCGCCGGCCGACCGGTGATGACAGCACTGGGTGCATCACTGCACCATCCGCTGCTGGGAGACGTGCGCGTAGCCACCACGTTGGCGTTCGACGTCGGCGTGTACCTGGTCGTGCTCGGGCTGGTGTTCATGGTCTTCGAGGCGTTCGCCGACGACAGCGCCACAGCCGCCGACCTCGCCGGCATTCATGACGACGCCGGAGATGGCGACGACACCGGAGAATCTGACGACACCGGAGATGGCATTCGTGACGTCGAACGGGGAGTCCGGCCGTGAGCATCACGCTCGCGTTCGCCGCAGCGGCGCTGTTCTCGATCGGCACCTACCTCGTGCTGCAGCGCAAGCTCAGCCGCATCATCATCGGTCTGGCCCTGTTGAGCCATGGCGCCAACGTGCTGTTGATGACCTCCGGAAGCGGCGGGTCGGCACCGCTGATCGGCTCCGGCCTACTCACCGACTTCAGCGATCCGCTACCGCAGGCGATGGCCCTGACCACGATCGTGATCACCTTCGGCGTCACAGCCCTACTGCTTGCGATGGCCTACCGCAGTTGGTTGTTGACCCACGACGACGAGGTGGCCGACGACCTCATCGATCGCGCCGTGGCAGGCAGTGACGGCAGCGACGACAAGGCCGTAGTCGATGAGTCCAGCGAGGAACACGGATGAGCAACCTCGTGCCGTTGACGATCGTGCTACCGCTACTTGGCGCCGGACTGTCGATCCTCACCGGAAGGTGGCGCTCCGTTCAACGAGCCATCGGACTCTCAGTGCTCAGCGCGACAACGACGATCTCGGTGGTGCTGTTGATCGCCGCCGATCGCAGTGGACCGATCGTCGCTCACGCAGGAGCATGGCGCGCTCCACTGGGGATCACCCTGGTCGTCGACAGGCTCTCGGCGATAATGCTCACCGTTGGCTCGTTGATGCTGCTCGCGGTGCTCGTCTACGCGATCGGTCAGCCTGGCGCTGAACGCCACCACGTCGGGTTCCAGTCCGTATACCTGATCCTCGCTGCCGGGGTAGCCGGATCGTTCACCACCGGCGACTTGTTCAACCTGTTCGTGTCCTTCGAGGTGATGCTCACCGCCAGCTACGTGCTTCTCACCCTCGGCGGCAAGCGCGAGCAAGTGCGCTCAGGAATGACCTACGTGGTCATCAGCCTGATTGCCTCGACGCTGTTCATCACTGCGCTGGCCCTGATCTACGCGGCCACGGGGACCGTGAACATGGCCGATCTGGCAGTGAAGATGCGCACCTTGCCCGTGGGTGTACGCGAGGCGTTCGCCGTTCTGCTGGTCGCCGTATTCGGCGTCAAGGCTGCGTTGTTCCCATTGTTCTCATGGCTGCCCGACAGCTACCCGGTCGCTCCCGGCCCGGTGACCGCGGTGTTTGCCGGATTACTTACCAAGGTCGGCGTGTACGCCCTGATCCGCAGCGAGACGCTGCTGTTTCCCGCAGGCAGCCGGCCGACCACGCTGCTACTCGTAGCAGCCGGTTTGACGATGGCGTTGGGGATCCTCGGCGCGATCGCCCAGGACGACGTCAAACGGCTGCTGTCGTTCAACATCGTCAGCCACATCGGATACATCGTTATGGGCCTGGCGTTGTTCAGCGTGGCCGGCCTGGCCGCTGGGATCTTCTACGCGGTACACCACATCCTGGCGATGACCACACTGTTTCTCGTCGGTGGCCTGATCGAACACGTCGGTGGCAGCAGCAGGATGAGTGAGCTCGGCAACATGGTACGCAGCGCACCGGTGGTCGCGGTGCTGTTCCTGATCCCCGCGTTGAGCCTCGCCGGCGTACCTCCTTTGTCAGGCTTCGTACCGAAGTTCGCGCTGATCGACGCGGGCTTCCAAAGCCGTCAGTACGTCATCGTCGTTGTCAGTCTCGTGGTCAGCCTGCTCACCTTGTACTCGATGATGAAGATCTGGATCGGAGTGTTCTGGAGCCCGGCGACGGTACCTCCCGGCGGGCATACCCATTCCGTCGGACGATCCGGCGGACCGCTGCTGATGATCGCGCCGACGGCGGCACTGTTCGCGGCAGGTCTGGTGGTGGCCGCGGCTGCCGGTCCGATTTACCGGCTGTGCGCTCGCGCTGCCACTGAACTGCTTGACCCGTCTGCCTACATCGCCGCGGTGCTGCGATGATCCGACCGATCCGCTTCGTGTTCCTGGTGGCCGTGTGGCTGCTGTTATGGGGCCATGTGAGCGCGGCCAACGTGCTCAGCGGAATACTCGTGGTGGCAGCGATCGGCATTCTCTTCCCTACCTCGCCACCGCCGACAGACGCCGAAGCGGCGCCATGGCAGCGGGTGCGGGTTCGGCCGGTCGCCAACCTGCGGCTATTCGCGGTGGTCGGCTGGCAATTGGTGCTCTCCAACCTCGTGCTCGCCCGTGAAATCATCACCCCTGGCTCGCAGATCCGTACGGGCGTTGTGGCTTGTCGGCTGCGTAACGACTCGGAGTGGGTGATCGCGCTTGTCTCCAACATCGTCTCCCTTACACCTGGAACCATGCCGGTCCACGTGCAACGCGACCCTCCGCTGATCCACGTTCATGTGCTGCACCTCACCTCGCCGCTGACGGTGAGGCGCGACGTCGCCAGGATCGAGGCGCTGGCCACTCTCGCCTACGGAACGCCACAAGAGATCGTCCGCCTCGGCACCGACCTCGAACATCACGGGGCAGGACTGGCGTTG
>JBDSMK010000454.1:0-3154 GCA_039915905.1 Ilumatobacteraceae bacterium | reverse complement strand
CACGGCCACGGCCACGGCCACGGACATCAACACGGCCCGGGTGATCACCGCGCCTACGCAGTGATCCGCGACATGATCGACCACGCCGGCCTGCCACCGCGCGTCGCCGACCGCGCCCAACGCGTGTTCCGTACGCTTGCCGAGGTGGAAGGCGCGATGCACCGCATCGCCCCCGACGATGTGGAGTTCCACGAGGTCGGTTCCCTCGACGCGATCATCGACATCGTGGGCGTGTGCGCCGCACTCGAATCGCTGGACATCGACCGCATCGTGTGCAGCCCGATCACCGTCGGCCAAGGAACGGTGCACGCCGCCCACGGCGAACTGCCCAACCCGGCACCCGCAACGGTAGAGCTGCTAGCCCGACGCGGCGCGCCGAGCCGCGGCATCCCCGACCACCGCGAACTGGCAACTCCCACCGGCGTCGCGCTGATGACAGCCCTAGCCGACGCGTTCGGCCCAATGCCGGCGATGACACCGAGCTCGGTGGGCTACGGAGCCGGCAGCGCGAACATCCTCGGCCGTCCGAACGTCGTGCAGGTGGTCATCGGCACCACTACCGAAATCTCGCTCATCCCCGATCCCGGCCAGCCAGTGCAGCTGTTCGAGACCAACGTCGACGACGCCACCGGCGAGGTGATCGCCCACACGATCAGCACACTGCTGACCGCCGGGGCGTATGACGCGTGGGCATCGCCGATCCTGATGAAGAAAGGCCGCCCGGCGTTCACCGTGCACGCGTTGTGTGATCCGGCCTTGTCCGATGCGGTGGCCAAGGTGTTGATGGCCGAGACCGGATCGCTGGGCCTGCGCGGCACGGTGCTGCAACGCTGGCCGCAACAACGCGAGCAACGAGTGGTCAACATCGACGGTCACGACGTGCGGGTAAAGGTGGCCGCCGGGCGGGTGAAGGCGGAACACGACGACGCGGTCGTCGCCGCAAACGCACTCGGTCGGCCGCTGCGCGAGATCCTGAGAGATGCAGAATCGGCAGCAACGAGTGACAGGATGCAAACGTGATACCCCCTGTAGTCGGCGCCGCGGTCGCTGACGAACTGCAAGCCGCCAAGGCCGATATGGCGATCATCGACGTTCGCTGGTACCTCGATGGTCGCGACGGTTTCGCCGCATTCCGCGACGGCCACATTCCCGGGGCGCGCTGGGCCGACCTCGACCACCAACTGTCGGCCACCGGGCAACCAGCCACGGAGGGCCGCCACCCGCTGCCCAGCCCCGCTGCGTTCGCCGCCGCGATGGTCGAGCTCGGCATCGGCGATCAAACAACAGTGCTGGCCTACGACGACACCGGCGGGATCATCGCAGCCAGACTCGTGGTGATGTTGCGAATGATCGGGCACAGCGCGGCGCTGATCGACGGCGGGTTGCACGGCTGGGCAGGACCAATCGAGACCGGCCCAGGAATCCAGCGACCCGACCGGGCAGCCAAGTTCACACCAGTCGCGTGGCCCGCCGAGCGACTGGCAGATGCCACAACCACGGAGACCGCCGCGAAGACCGGACGACCTGTGATCGACGCCCGCTCGATTGAACGGTTCCTCGGCGACGCAGTGGTCCCCGATAAGCGCCCCGGCCACATTCCGGGCGCACGCAGCGCTCCGGCCAGCGAAGTGTTCACCGCCGCCGGTTTCATGCGCGACCCTCAGGACCTGCGCACCCATTACGCTGGACGCGGCATCACCGATTCCACCACCGACGCAATTGCCTACTGCGGGTCCGGCGTCAGCGCATGCGTCAACATCGTGGCGATGGAACACGCCGGCCTTGCCCCGGCGCGGTTGTACGTGGCCAGTTGGTCCGGCTGGTCGGCAGATCCGACTCACCCGGCCGCCACCGGCGAAGCCGACCCGTCATGAACCGTCCGTGACGAATCGGCAGCGCGCATGAGCAGATCACCAAACATCCAACCGGCGACCGGCGAATCTCCCAGCGCGGCACTCGTTGCCCTGCGCCGCACCCGTCAACGCCACCGACTCGGCAACTTCGAGTGGTTCGAGGCCGCCTACCGGGTCTACCTGCTGGCCCTGTTCGGCGGCGGCACCGTGCTGTGGCTCAGCGGTCTGATCGGCGACAAGCCGGTGAGCGCCGCTGCCGCGGCCAACGCCGCCCGCCACGGGCCGGCACTGCTCGGCATCGTCGCCGCGTTCGCCCTTCTGGCAGGAATCCGCAGCGGCGCGCAGGGCGGCCCGATGGCACTCGAAGCGCCTGACGTTGTCTACGTGATGCTTTCGCCCGTCGATCGCCGCCGCGCCCTGCTGCGCCCGGCGGTGCAACGACTGCGCAGCGCGGCCTACGCCGGCGTCGTTCTCGGGGCGATCGCCGGACAACTCGCCGGCCGCCGCCTTCCGGGCTCTCCCACCGCGTGGGCCGCCTCCGGTGCCCTGTTCGGAGCCGTGTTGGCGATGATCTGGGTCGGCAGCGCGCTCGTCGCACATTCCTCGCACATCCCCCTGTGGGTCTCGACGTTGGCCGGACTGGCCCTGCTGGCCTGGCAGGGCCTGGCCGTCGGACGGCACATCCCGGCACCCGGGAACCTCGTCGGCGACCTCGCCTTTTGGGGCTGGCGGCAACGCCTCATCGACGTACCCGCGATCGTCTTCGCAGTCGGCGCGGTGCTCGCCGGCATTGCGATGCTGCGCCGAACATCGCTCGACGCACTCGCCCGACGCAGCGGTCTAGTAGCCCAACTGCGCTTCGCAGTGACAATGCAGGACCTGCGCACCGTGATCCTGCTGCGCCGCCAGCTGAACCAGGAGCAGACCCGCAAGCGCCCGTGGATGCGGATGCCCGGCAAGCGCCAGCACCATGCCGTCTGGCGTCGTGGCTGGCACAGTCTGCTGCGGCTACCCGCCACCCGAGTTGTGCGGATGGCAGCAGTCGCCGCCGCCGCCGGGGTGAGCCAGGCGGCAGTTATGCGCGGCACCTCGCCCGCTCTCGTCGCCACTGCGGCGCTGCTGTTCATGCTCGGCCTCGAGGCAATGGAACCGCTGTCGCAGGAAGTCGACCAGCCCGATCGCACCGACAGCCTGCCGGTGGTGCGCGGCGACTTGATGATGCGCCACCTCGCCGCTCCGGCCGTGGCGCTCATCCCCTTCGCGCTAATCGGAGCGATCGCCGCGACCGCATTGACCGCCGG
>JBDSMK010000329.1:0-7317 GCA_039915905.1 Ilumatobacteraceae bacterium | reverse complement strand
AGGTCACGCAGGACGCAGGTCCACATTCCATCGATGTTCTCCAGGAGGTCGACGCTGGCATACGTTGCGGAGGCGCGCACGACCACCACCTGAACGGCTGATGCGGGGACGCCTGATGGCGGTACGCAGGCGGGGTCCGGGAAGATCGGGGTGAGTTGGATCGACGTGCCCGGCACCGCGGGAGCGGAGGCTGTGGCAGGCTCGCCGATCGAGGCGGGTGAGGCGGCGGCACCCAGCACAGGGACGTCGGCCCTGGCCACCGTGATCGCGGCTATCGCAGCGAACACGGATATCACGGTGATCACGGATATCGCCGCGTAGGCGGTGGCCGGCAACGTACGGCCGAAACCGTGCCGCCGCGTTGCAGCCCCTGAGCGCATCCCCGAACCGTACCGCTGGCGGTTGTTCACCTGGTTGGCGCGCTGCTGAAACAAACGGGAAACAATGCTCCGCCAACGTGACCGCGGACATCCGAACCGACCACCGGCCCTACGGCCTCATGGGAGCAACGTGAACAGTGGCGACATCGCATGGGTACTGACGTCGGCGGCACTTGTGCTGTTCATGACGCCGGGACTGGCCTTCTTCTACGGCGGGATGGACCGTGGCCGCAACGTGCTGAACATGTTGATGATGAACTTCTACTGCCTGCTGGTGGTCCCGGTGCTGTGGGTCGTGGTCGGATACTCGCTGGCCCAGTCGCCGACGACCAATCGGTTTATCGGCGGCTTCGGGCACGCGTTTCTGCACGGCATCGGCTTGTCCGATGGCGGCAGCCTGCTGGCAACTGTTGCGTTCCTCGGAATGTTCGCAGCGATAACCCCGGCATTGATCTCCGGCGCCGTGGCCGATCGGATGAAGTTCTCGGCGTGGGCCGCGTTCGTCCCGCTGTGGCTGATCCTCGTGTTCGTACCAGTGTTCAAATGGATCTACGGCGGATGGCTCGGTCAGCGTGGATCGCTCGACTTTGCCGGCGGAACGGTGATCCACGTCAACGCCGGCATCGCCGCACTCGCTGCCGTGTTGGTGCTCGGTAAGCGCCGCGGCTTCCCCCACGAGGGCCATCCGCCGCATTCGATGCCGCTGGTGATGCTCGGCACGGGCATCTTGTGGTTCGGCTGGTTCGGCTTCAACGCCGGCTCGGCGTTGCTGGCCAATGGTCAGGCTGTACAGGCGTTCCTGAACACGTTCCTGGCGGCCGCAGCCGGCGGGCTCACCTGGGTGCTGGTGGAGTGGCGCCGCGACGGCCATCCCACCAACCTCGGTGCGGCGTCTGGCATCGTCGCTGGCTTGGTGGCGGTGACCCCGGCAGCCGGGTTCGTGTCGGGGATGGCACCCTTGGCAATTGGTGCCGCTGCCGGTGCGGTGTGCTGCTTTGCTGTGAAGCTGAAGGTGCGTGTCGGCTACGACGACGCCCTCGACGTGGTCGGCGTGCACATGGTTGGCGGCCTCGTCGGGTCGCTGCTCGTCGGACTGTTTGCCAACCCCGAGTTCTTCCCCGGTGCGTTGTTCCGCCACGGGTTGTTCTACGGCGGCGGGTTGCGTTTGCTCGGCGAGCAGGTACTGGCCAACGCGGCAGTAATCGCCTGGTCGTTTCCCGTCACGTTGCTGCTCATGCTGGCGCTGCGGCGCACGATCGGTGTGCGTGTGTCGCCTGAAGTGGAGTCCACAGGCTTGGACCTGGCGCTGCACATGGAGACCGCCTACCACTCTGGGGGACTCTGGTGACACGCCATCGCTCGACAAGCCGGCACCGCTCGACAAGCCGGCACCGCTCGACAACCTGGTCCGCAGCTACTTCTAGGAAGGGAGCATCATGAAACTGATCACCGCGGTAATCAAACCGTTCAAGCTCGACGACCTGAAGGAGGCCCTCAGAGCCGCCGGCGTGGTGGGCATGACCGTGACCGAGGTGCGTGGCTTCGGCCGTCAAGGTGGACACACCGAGGTGTATCGCGGCACCGAGTACAACATCGACTTCGTGCCCAAGATAAAGCTCGAGGTGCTCTGTGAATCGGCCGACGTGGAGCGGATCGTCTCGGTGATGGTCGACGCGGTGCGAACCGGCAAGATCGGTGACGGCAAGATCTGGGTCACCGAGGTGGACTCGGTGATGCGGATCCGTACCGGCGAACTCGACAGCGACGCGATCTGACGGCTCCGATGGCTCGCCCGCTGAATGGTCCGCAGATCAAGCGGGGGCGTGCCGGCGTGGTGGCGCGTCCCGATCTCGCGGGGCGCACCTTGGCGGTGCGGCTGGCGCAGCAGGCTGACGCCTGGTTCGATCGGCTTGCAGTGGATCTGCCGGTGGGCTGGGCGCTGATGGCTACCGGTGGTTATGCGGGACGCGTGCTGTGCCCGGGTAGCGACATCGACGTGGTGTTGCTACATCCGCCGAGGGCGATGGCGGCGCAGATCAGCGAGATCGCCGAAAAGCTGTGGTACCCGTTGTGGGACGGAGGTGTGAAGCTCAGTCCCGCGGTTCACTCGCCGAAATCGTTGCTCGCGCTGGCGGCTGATGATCTGGTCACCGCAACGTCCATCTTGCGGGTACGGCACCTGGCCGGTAGTGAGGCGCTGGTGAGTGGTGCGCAGCAAGCGGCCGTGGAGCAGTGGCGGCGTCGCTCGAACCACTGGCTGCAGGAACTGCTCACTGTCAGCCGCCAGCGGTGGGAGCGGTTCGGCGAGGTCGCCGCGCTTTTGGAACCGGACCTCAAGGATGGTCGCGGTGGACTGCGCGATCGCGACGCGCTGCG
Source organism: Ilumatobacteraceae bacterium (assembly GCA_039915905.1). Taxonomy (GTDB): domain Bacteria; phylum Actinomycetota; class Acidimicrobiia; order Acidimicrobiales; family Ilumatobacteraceae; genus JAODBQ01. The sequence goes on along the minus strand of JBDSMK010000329.1, from coordinate 4,561 downwards.
CTGGGCGCTGGCGGTGGAACGCGACGACATCTCGGCGGCCTTGGAGAGCCCCGTGGACCAGCTCGCGGCACCGGCGGAGCTGTTGTTGACAGTCCGCTGCGAGTTGCACCGGGTTACGGCGAGGGCCACCAACAGGTTGCTGCTACAGGATCAGGATGCCGTCGCCGAGGTGATGGGCTTCGCCGATGCCGACGTGCTGATGCTCAAGCTCTCCGGGGCAGCGCGTTCGATCGACTGGGCCAGCGGTCGGTTCTGGCGCAGGGTAGAGCGTGCCGTCTCGCGCCCAGGGCGGTCGCGGGCCGCCGCTGCTGCCGACGAAACGGACGTATCGCCATCCGCCGACTTCGACGACCAGTCGTTGGTGTTCGAGATCGCCGCCGCAGCCGCTCGTAGCGGCAGCCCGTTGAGCAGGCACGCGCTGCTGACACTGGCGGCCAACGTGACCGCGCTCGATCAGCAGACACAGCCGCGATCTGTCGAGGAAGCTGTCGAGTCGTCGTCTCCGACACCGCCGGAAGCCCCCGGCGCACGGTGGACGGAGCGCACCCGGCGGGCGTTCATCGGGTTGCTCGGATCCGGGCCGCGGATGGTCGAGACGATCGAAGCGCTGGAACAGTACGAACTGTTCAGCTTGTACCTGCCGGAGTGGCGGCACGTGCGCAGCCTGCCGCAACGCAACGCGTTCCACATGTTCACCGTCGATCGGCATCTGCTACAGACCGTGGCCAACGCGGCAGAACTGATGCGAGACGTGTCGCGCCCGGATCTCCTGCTCGTAGCTGCGCTGTTGCACGACATCGGTAAGGGCTATGGCGGCGATCACACCGAGGTCGGCATCCGACTGGTGCGTCGGATGCTGCCGCGGATGGGGTTCTCCGCCGCGGACAGCGAAATCGTGGTTGCGTTGGTCCAGCACCATCTGCTGCTGTCGGAGACCGCTACTCGCCGTGATCTGAGCGACCCACGCACCGCCGCCAACGTTGCTGATGCGCTTGGCGATTCGCTGCGGCTCGAGCTGCTCAGAGCGCTGACGGAGGCCGACAGCCTGGCCACCGGACCTTCGGCGTGGTCGGGCTGGAAGCGCAGCTTGATCGACGAGCTGGTTGCGGCGGTGGGGGACGCGCTGCGCGGGGAGCCGGCTGACATCGCGGTACCCGATCCCGGCGAGCAGTTCGCCGCGCTGGTCGCCCTGGTGCACGGCGACCATTGCACACACGTGGAACACGAGGTTCTCGGCGATACCACAGTGGTCCGCGTCGCCAGCGATGATCGCCCTGGCCTGTTCGCCGACATCGCTGGAGTTCTCGCGTTGCATGGCGTCGATGTGGTCGGCGCCGACGCGTGGACCAGCGCGGACGGAGTCGCCGTCGATCAGTTCACACTGCTGTCGTCGGGTCCCCGGACTCTGAACCTCGTCAAGATGCGCCACGATCTGGCCGAGGGGGTAGCCGGCCGTGGTGACATCGGTGCCAGGCTGGAGGCCAGGATTCGCACCTACGAGCGGGCGCATCGCAACCGATCGGCGGCAACGGCGCCGCGCCGTGAGGTGCTGATCAGCAACGAGGCAAGCGACTCGACGACGATGATCGACGTGCGTGCCCCGGATGCGCCTGCGGTGCTGTACCGGTTGTCGTCGACACTCGCCGAATGCGGCATTGACATCCGTTCGGCGAAGGTTGCGACTCTCGGCCACGAGGTGGTCGACGTGTTCTATGTGCAATCCTCGTCCGACGGTGGCCGACTGCGACCTGAGTGCCACGCTCCTCTGGCCGACCGCCTGAAGGACAGCCTCAAGCCGCGGTGAGCTGTGTGTGCAGCAGGCGGTCTCACCGCTCACCGGTTCGGTCGCGCTGCTTTCGGCTTCGTTCGTCGGTGAGCTGTGTGCGCAGCAGGCGGTCTCACCGCTCACCACACGGCGATGACGCCCTGACGGCTGGGTCGGGGGACTATCCGTCGTCGCCGATCTGCCCGACCTCGCGGTCGGGCTCCTCGACCCGTGGCGCCGGCTCGAGGCCGGGTGTGTTGCGCTGCATGGTGGTCACCGACGAGTCGCCCATCATCAACTCGGCGACCACTGCGGCGATCAGCCCGGGGACAACGAACGAGGCCCGGCCGGTCGTCTCGGCTACAAACATCACGGCCGCCAGTGGTACCCGGTAGCCGGCCCCGAGAAAGGCGGCGACACCGATCACGGTGAACATCGCCAAATCGGTTTGATTCACCGCTCGGCCGACGAACGCGCCGGTAAGTGATCCAGCCACGACCAACGGTACGAACAACCCGCCCGATCCACCTCCGGCAACGGTGACGGAGGTGGCGAAGCAACGCAGTCCGAGGATCGCCAGCACGACCCACAGCGCCCCACGTCCGGCGGGCGCCCAGGCCAGCACCTCATAGCCTGAGCCCACCACCAGGGACTCGCCGGATGCCAACCGGCCGAGCACGAACGCACCGGCCATCAGGACGCCGGCGACGAGCGTGATAAGCACCGGCCGCGGGTGATTGGCGATCTTCTTGGCGCGGCGCAGCATCCACGCGAATACGCGCGCCCCGAGCCCAGCACAGATGCCGACGAGCATCGCGCCGGCTAGGTCGCGAAAGTTGAAGCCGATCTGTCCGGTTATCGGGAACAGGGGAGCGGTGCCGTTGATCGCGGCGAACACGAGGTATCCCGAGGCACTGGCCACCAGCGCCGGCAACAGCATTCGGCGAGCCAGGTCGCCCTGGTAAGGCACCTCCAGGGCGTACACCGCTCCGGTCGCCGGGGCCTTGAAGATCGCGGCCACGCCTGCTGCCGCGCCGGCCACCAGCAGCACTCGGCGATCCGCGTTCTTGAACGACTTCGGGAAGCGGCGTTGCAACTGCGAGCCGATGAATGCGCCGGCGTACATCGACGGCCCCTCCAGGCCCATCGGCCCGCCGGAACCGAGAGTGGCAGCCGACGCTGTCATCTTGGCGACGAACGCTCGCCAGCCGAGTCGGTGCGCGGGATCGTGGAACGCGTGCATGTAGTCGTCGGCGGTGGCGGCGGAAGGTACCCGCAGGACACGGCGCACGGTCACAGCAATCAGCAGCCCGATACCCGGCGCAATCGCCACGATCCATAGCGGCAACCGGCGGATGTGACCGAACGACACCTCCACCACCAGGCGGTCGAAGCCTGCCACCACAAGGCCCGTCAGTGCGCCGACGACTCCTGCGAGCACGACGACCTGCCGCGATCTGATGGCAAGGTCGCGCAACTGATCACGCCGATGTGACGGGATCCAGGCGGGGGAACTCATTGCCGGGGTTTGCCGTACATCGTCTCCACCTTTACACACGGCAGGGTCGTCGGCCTCGCGAGGTTGAAGGCTGGAAGTTGGACGATCTCTTGACCGACGGGTCAAGATGTACCCATGGAACTCACCTACTCCGCTGAAGATGAGGCTTTTCGCACCGAGATCAGGGGATGGCTGGTGGCCAACCTGCCGACCGGATGGGGCGACGACGACTTCGAGATGACAGCCGAGGCCCGCCAGTCGTTCAACGAGTCGTGGCCGGCCAAGCTGTTCGAGGGCGGCTGGATCTGCGCCACCTGGCCGAAGGAGTACGGCGGCAAGGGTCTCAGCACGATGAAGGGCGTCGTGCTGACGGAGGAGTTCGCCCGACTCAAAGCACCACTACGAGCCGACTTCTTCGGCGACACGCTGGTCGGCCCGACGATCCTGCAATGGGGGACCGAGGAACAGAAGAAAGAGTTCCTACCGCGGATCCTCAACGGGTCTATGCGTTGGTGCCAGGGTTTCAGCGAACCGAACAGCGGCTCCGACCTGGCGTCATTGAAGACTGCAGCGGTGCTCGACGGCGACGAATGGGTGATCAACGGCCAGAAGGTGTGGACCACTGGCGGGCACCACGCCGACTACTGCTTCCTGCTGACTCGCACTGATCCCGACGCACCAAAGCACAAGGGCATTTCGTACCTGCTTGTACCGATGCACCAGCCCGGCATCGAAGTGCGCGGCATCGTCCAGCCCGACGGAACGGCCGAGTTCTGCGAGGTCTTCTTCACCGACGCGCACTGCCCGAAGGACAACGTTGTCGGCGGGGTCAACAACGGCTGGAAGGTGGCCAACTCCACACTCGCGTTCGAGCGGGGGATGAGCGCCACCACCGGTTACCGGCGGTTCGAGGAGGAGTTCCGGCTGATGACTGCCGCGGCGGAAGACCGCGACGTACTCGACGACCCGGGTGTGCGCCAGCGATTGATGGAGTATTACTCGAAGATCCAGATCCTGCGCTACAACGGTCTGCGTTCACTCGGAGCGACCCTGGCGGGACGAAAGGATCCCGCCGTTGCTGCGCTCGGCGCGACGAACAAGATGTTCTGGAGCGAGATGCATCAGGCGGCAATGGAATTGGCGTTGGACATCTACGGCGCGGAGTCGATGATCGTGACCACTGGTCCGGGCGCCAACTCGTGGCCCGGAGCGCTGCGTGACAAGCGACGCCAGGGCTACCCCGTGAGCCCGATGATGAGCTCGTTCTTCTTCAGTCGGAGCGAGACGATCTGGGGTGG
>JBDSMK010000308.1:0-3575 GCA_039915905.1 Ilumatobacteraceae bacterium | reverse complement strand
GCGTCGAGCTCGGCAAGGCGTTGGCCAACAAGATCACACCGGAGCTCACCGCTTCGACACCCCCAACCACGACAGCTCCACCAACGCGCTGATCGACTGGTACCGCACCAACCGCGCCGCATCCTGATACCGGGGCTGGCGGATCACAGACGTTCGACGCGGGCAAACATCGCCTTCAGATAGGCACCTTGGGGGAACGTCACCGGGTGGTCTATCGGGTGGCCGGTACGCCTCACCTCGTGCAGCTTGTAGCCGGTGCGACCAGCGGAACCGAGCACGGTCGCGAAGAACTCGTCGGCCCCCACCCGGCTGCTGCACGATGCCTGCACCAGCAGTCCTCCTTCGGCCACGAGGCGCACGCCACGCTCGGTGAGCTGACCGTAGGCGCGCAGCGCACCCTCGACGCTGGACTGGCGTTGGGCAAACGACGGCGGATCGATGACGACCACGTCGTAGCGCTCCCTCGCCCGCACCAGCCGGTCCATCACCTCGAACGCGTCGCCGACGACGGTCTCGTGGAAGCAGGCCGCGACAGTGCTGTTACGTCGGTTGTGCGCCATGTTCCGCTTGGCCACGGCAAGCGTCGGGGCACTGAGGTCGACGCTGGTGACCCTCGTCGCGCCGCCCGCGGCCGCATGCACGCCGAACCCACCGGTTGCCGCGAACATGTCAAGCACGGTGGCACCCGACGTCATCTGCCCGGTGAGCACCCGGTTGTCGCGCTGGTCGAGGAAGTGGCCCGTCTTCTGGCCCTGAACCACGTCGGCCTCGAAGTGGAGGCCGGCTTCCGTGAACAGAACTGGACCGTTGGGCACCTCGCCGAACAAAGCCATTCCCTGCTCGAGACCATGCAGCGCGCCGCTCTGCACCGACCTCGACAGCCGCAGCACCACCGCCTTCGGATGCATCGTCTCGGTGATCGCAGCGACGACGTCGGCAAGGTGCGGGATCCATGCCGATGAGTACAGCTTGAGCACCAGCACATCGGCGTAGCGATCCAGCACGAGGCCCGGAAAGCCGTCGTTCTCGCCGTTCACGCAGCGGTATCCGGTGGTGTTGCCAGACGAGCTGAGCGGTACGCGGATCGCCAGCGCAGCCTGCAGCCTGGCCTTCCAGAAATCGCGGTTGATCGCCAGCGGTCGGCCGTGGTGGAGGATCTTGATACGGATCGGTGATGCCGGGTCGTTCAGTCCGATTGCCACGAACTTGCGGTCGTCGTCAAATATCACCGCCAGGTCACCGGGTCCACCACGGTGGTTCAACGAGGTGATCGACTCGTCGTAGACCCAAGGGTGTCCGGCGGCGATGTGGCGCCGGGCGTCAGGCGTGACGCGGACCGCGAGCCGCTTGGGGTTCGGTTGGGGCAGCGACTGCGGCAGCGGCATCCGCCCAGGGTACGGCGCGAACGAGCCGGGTCAGAGGTCACATGCTCGACAAATACTTCGCCTAGCTAACTAATTTCCTGGCATAATCGTTGATTGTGAGTCCCGCATCACACCGCCTCGGCGGCCAGCACCCCCCAGTGCCGGAAACCACGGAACGACTCCGCATGGCCGTGACACGGCTGGCCAGGTTGCTGCGTCAGCAGGACAACAGTGGCTTTGGACCGACGCTCACCTCGGCTCTCTCGACGGTGGCCAAGCGCGGGCCGATGACTCTCGTCGAGCTTGCCGCACAGGAGCGGGTGGCCCCGCCGACGATCACCAAGATCGTCGACAGGATGGTTGCGGCCGGGTACGTACAACGTACCTGCGACCCACGGGACCGTCGGGTCAGCCTCGTCGCCTCGACATCGTCGGGAGATCATCAACTTCAGGCGTTCCGCCAACGGCGCGTCGCCTGGCTGCAGGACCGGTTGCGCGAACTGGATCCTGACGATCTCACCCGGCTTGTGGATGCGCTCGATGTGCTCGAGCGCCTCACCGCGATGCCGGAGGTGGATGCATGACCGAGGCCGTTGAGTTGGTCCCGCATGGAACGTTCAGCTCTATGCGGTTCCGCAACTTCCGGTTGTTCTTCTTCGGTCAACTGATCTCGCAGGTTGGTAACTGGCTGACCCTGATAGCTCAGACACTGTTGGTGTTGAAGCTGACCGACAATGACGGCCTCTCCGTGGGCGTGTTGGCTGCTTGTCAGTTCGCCCCGGTGCTGGTGCTCGGCGCTTGGACCGGACTGGTGGCAGATCGCAGCGATAAGCGCAAGTTGCTGATCATCGTGCAGGTGTTCGCGATGATGCAGTCGTTCGCGTTGGCCGCGCTGGCGTTCAGCGGCAGCCCTCCGGTGTGGTCGATTTACTTGGTTGCCTTCGCCGGCGGCATCGGGACCGCCTTCGACAATCCCACACGCAGGGCGTTCGTCGTGGAGATGGTCCCGCTGAACCACGTGCAGAACGCGGTCAGCCTGAACAGCGCGCTGATGACGAGCGCCAAGATCTTCGGCCCCGCCCTCGGCGGCCTGCTCATCGTCACAGTCGGGTACGGCTGGTGCTTCAGCGTCGACGGGTTCTCCTACATCGCGGTCATCGGCGGATTGCTGATGATGCGCCCCGCCGAGCTGCGCGCCGCACCGGTGGCCTCGAGGGCCAAGGGTCAGGTGCGCGAAGGCCTGCGTTATGCCCGTTCCAAGGCCGACCTGATGGTGCCGCTGGTGATGATGGCCGTGATCGGCACGCTGGCGTTCAACTTCAACGTGATCATGCCGCTGTTCGTCAAGAAGACTCTGGGTGGGACCGACACGACGTTCACGATTCTCTACTCGGTGGTCAGCATCGGCTCTCTTGCCGGTGCTCTGCTCACAGCCAGGCGCACGCACATCGAGGTCCGTCACGTGGTCGTCGGAGCAGCGATGTTCGGAGCCGCGATGCTGGTGTTCGCGGCGTCTCCCGGCCTCGCTGCAGCGTTCCCGTTCGCCGTTCTGATCGGGTTCACCAGCATCATCTTCATGACATCGTCCACCGCCATCGTGCAGATGCGTTCAGCGCCGGAGATGCGCGGCCGGGTGCTTGCGTTGCAGGCCATCGTCTTCCTCGGCAGTACGCCGATCGGTGGGCCGCTGCTCGGCTGGGTGTGCGACACGTTCGGGGCACGCGCCGGCTTCGGACTCGGCGGGGTCGGAGCATTGGCTGCGGCGGCTTGGGGATACCGTGCCGACGGCGGCTCCAACCCGTTGCGACGCGGCCGCGGTGGTACCGCCGATCGCGTCGTCGTGGGGCCGGAGCTGGCCGTCCGGTCGTAGCCTGCAGGCCCATGGCCGACGCACTGGAGAGGGTCACCAACCTGTTGGCACTGCTACTCGAGACCCAGCAACCGCTGACGCTGGAGGACATCGCCAACGAGTTGTCCAGCTATCCGCCGAAGGTAGCGGCGATGCGTGGTGCGTTCGAACGCGACAAGGCGATGCTTCGCGAGATCGGGATCCCGATCGAGAGCAAGGTTCTCGCCGGCAGCGATGCGGGCCAGACGGCCTACTGGATCGACCGCTCGCGCTACGAACTGAGCGGCCTCGACCTAACCACTGAGGAGCGCCACGCGTTGCAGTTGGCGGTGGCCGCGGTGCGTTCCAGCGATGCCCGCTTC
>JBDSMK010000259.1:0-6954 GCA_039915905.1 Ilumatobacteraceae bacterium | reverse complement strand
CGATCCCGGCTGCTGGTCGCGGTGCAGACTCGGGCAATGGTGGAACACGGGTGCGCATTCTGCGAGGTGATCAGTGGTGAACGACCTGCCCACGTGGTGAGTCGCGACGAGGCAGCTGTAGCGTTTCTCGACCGTTCACCGGTGTTCAAGGGGCACGTACTGGTCGTGCCCCGGATCCATGTGGAGACCTTGGTCGAGCTCGATGCAGTCGATGTCGGTCCGCTGTTCGAGCGTGTCCGGCACCTGGCCGCGGTGATGCCGTCGGCACTCGGCTGCGACGGCACGTTCGTCGCGATCAACAATGTCGTCAGCCAGAGTGTGGCTCACCTTCACGTGCACGTCGTGCCGCGTCGGCGCAAGGACGGCCTGCGCGGCTTTTTCTGGCCGCGCGTGCGCTACGCCGACGACGCCGAGATGGAGTCCTACGCCGCTGCTTTGAGCTCCGCCTGGTAGGTCGGCGCTCATCTCGGACCCTCGTCCGGCGGCGTCACCGACATGTAGTTGCAAATGCAACAACATCGGTGCTTGAAATTTGCTCGCGAAGCATGTTCGATACGCGGGCGTAACAAATAGTTACTTGAACCAATCGGATACCCGGAGGTATCGACTCAACATGACCAAAGCAGAACTGATCGACGCAGTGGCCGGCACGGCCGGAGTAAGCAAGGCAGATGCCGAGCGAACCGTCGGGGCATTCTTCGACGTCGTTGTGAAGGCTGCCAAGAAGGGTGACAAGGCGGCTTGGCCGGGCTTCGGCTCGTTCAGCACCTCGAAGTCCGCAGCCCGCACTGGCCGCAATCCGCAAACGGGCGAGCCCGTGAAGATCGCGGCATCGACGCGTATGAAGTTCACCTCGAGCAGCACGCTCAAGGCCGAGCTCAACCCCAAGAAGAAGAAGAAGTAGTAAACCCAAATACCGAGAAAGAGGTAGATCAAGTGGCAGCAACGAAGAAGGCGGCACCAGCCGCAAAGAAGGCAGCTCCGGCTGCGAAGAAAGCTGTTGCCAAGAAGGCTTCGGCTGTGAAGAAGGCTGCGCCGGCTGTGAAGAAGACCGCAGCGAAGAAGTAGTCGCTGTCACGAGCATTTTGAAACGGGGCCCCGCGCGGGCCCCGTTTCTGCATTTCGGCGGTGACGCGTCAAGCTGGCGACGTGAATGCAATCTGTGACGACCTCACCGCCGAGCATGACGATTTCGACCGGATCGTCGGCGCGCTCGACGTTGACGAGTGGGATCTGGCGACGCCGTCGCCCGGTTGGATGGTGCGCGATCAGATCAGCCATCTGTGGTTCTTCGACCAGCGGGCGCTGCTGGCGCTCACCGATGCGGAGGGCTTTGCCGCAGACACCGCCGTGCTGATGAAGTCAGGCGGCACGGATACCTCGATTCGGCCCGGTCGGGAGATGACCGCGGCGGCACTGCTCGACGCATGGCGCGCTGGTCGCTCCGCGCTGGTTGCCGCGGCGCGGGGCGTCGATCCGGCTGCGAGGATCCCGTGGTACGGCCCGGCGATGGGGGCCCGATCGTTCATCACAGCGCGGCTGATGGAGACCTGGGCACACGGTCAGGACGTGGTGGACGCCGTGGGCGCAAGCCGGGAGCCGAGCGCCCGGTTGCGTCACGTGGCCCACATCGGGGTCGGCGCGCGACGCTACAGCTACCGCATAAATCAGCTTGAGCTGCCTGACAGCGATGTGTATGTGGGTCTCGACTCTCCTGCCGGCGAGCTGTGGGAGTGGGGTACGCCGGGTGCCGATTCGGTGACGGGCAGTGCCATCGACTTCTGCCTCGCGGTGACGCAGCGGCGTGCCCTCGCCGACACCTCCCTGACCATCCGTGGCGCCTCGGCGGTGGAGTGGATGTCGATCGCCCAGGCGTTCGCCGGTGGACCCGGAAAGGGCCGGGACGTCGGTGCGTTCAGAGGTCGCTGATCAACTTGAACAGCTCCGCTGCCTCGAACCCGTAGGGTCTCCCGAGATCACCAAGCCTGTTGCGGATGCGCTGGCGGAACGCTTCCAGGTCGTCATCGCCGGTGGCGTGCATGGTCGACTCGAACTGGCTGGCGTGGGCCTCCAGGGCGCGCAACTTGGTGTCGACGAACGCGCTCACGTCTTCCAGGTGGTCGGCCTCGTCGGCCTCCCACAGCAGCAGCGCGTCTGGTCTGTGCGGTGCCAGTTGCTGGTCGCGGAAGAAGTGCGGATCACGTGCCGCAACGATTCCGTCGCACACCAGCAAACCGGCGTTGCGATGATCCGGGTGAAGGCGGTAGCGCTTCCAAGGATCGTGGCCGAGTACGACGTCGGGGCGCACGGTGCGGATCACCCGGGCCACCTCGCCGACAGTGGCCAGGCTGTGATCGAGTTCTCCGTCGACACGATGCAGGAACGTGACCGTGCCGCTCGCGTCCAGGTTGGCGCCGGCCAGCCGGTGGGCGGCCTCGCGCTGTTCGGCCTCTCGGATGGCTACCAGCGCGACCGTGTCCGCCTCGGGGTTCCAGGTGCCCTTCGACCCGTCAGTGCAGACCAGATGGTGGATCACGCATCCAAGAGCTGCCCACTTCGCCAGCGTGCCACCGGCACCGAACTCGACGTCGTCGGGATGGGCTCCGACCGCCAGCGCCGACCGCGGTGTGGGCAGACCGGAGTGATGAAGGCGGGCGCTCAGCACGCTGCTGACGGCAGCAGCTGGTTGACCAGGATCGTTGGCAGCCATGTCGGCAGCACTTCTAGCACCATTGGATGGCACAGGTCCTGTGGCGTGTCGATGTCGATGCCAAGTAGCGGGTCGCGGCGAACTTCGACGCCTATTCCGGCGGCGAACGCCGCTGCGAGATGCCTCCGGAACGAGCCAGGCCCGTAATCCAATTCGAAGCGCATGGCTGTCGGCATCGCAGCAACGTTGGTGCCGTCGCCGCGGCGGTCCGGCACCAGGGTGAGCATGCCATAGCGGACGACAGCAGCTAGGTCTGTCGCCCGCGGCAGGTCGCCGTGGGCTACCACCACGTGTTCCACGCCGCTGTCACGGAGCGCAGCGATGCTGGCGTTCACCGCGCCGTTGAGCCCAGTGCCAGGGTGCCACAAGACTGTGGCGCCGTGTGCGGTAGCCCATTCAGCGACTTCTTCGTTGTCGCAGGCGACGTACGTGGGGAGCCTGCCGGCGGCGGCTAGCACACGACTGGCGGTCCATCGCGCCAGCCGGTCGCGAGTTGGCGGGTCGAGGATCGGTGCGAGGCGGGCCTTGGCTTCGCCGAACGCTTTCACCGGTACGAGCAGCACAGCATCGACTGCCCGGGTGTTCATGACGGCATCGTAGGGCCCGACCCCCGGCCCACGACCTACCATCTCGTCGATGACGATCAAGGTGGCAGTGGTCGGTGCGGGCTCGTGGGGCACCACCATGGCGGCGATCGCCGCAGTCAACACCCCGACGGTGCTGTGGGCGCGTCGCGAGGCATTGGCCAACCAGATCAACAACGAGCACGTCAACGGCGACTACCTCAGCCAGTTCACGTTGCCGGCAGACCTTTGTGCAACGAGCTCGCTGGCCGACGCCGTGTCTGTAGCCGACGTCCTGGTGATTGCGGTGCCGTCGCACGGCTATCGCGAGGTAGCCGCGCAGGCTGCGCCGTACCTGCGTCCGTGGGTGCCGGTGGTCAGCCTCACCAAGGGGCTCGAACGCAGCTCGCGCAAGCGGATGAGTGAGGTGACCATTGACGAGATACCGGGTCATCCGGTGGCCGTGTTCACCGGGCCGAACCTGGCCAAGGAGATTCTTGCCGGGCAACCAGCGGCCAGCGTGGTGGCCATCGGCGACAGCACGATCGCGCATGAACTGCAGCGCATCTTCACCACACCCAGCCTGAGGGTGTACACCAACACCGATGTCATCGGCTGCGAGATCGCCGGGGTTGTGAAGAATGTCATCGCGATCGCTGCCGGCATGGCCGAGGGCATGGGCTTTGGCGACAACAGCAGGGCCACGCTGATCAGTCGCGGGCTGGCGGAGATGACACGGTTGGGGATGGCGATGGGCGGTTCCGCATCGACCTTTGCCGGCCTGGCCGGCATCGGCGACCTGATCGCGACTTGCTCGTCGAAGCAGAGCCGCAACAACATGGTTGGGGTGCGTCTGGGTCAAGGCAGTTCGATCGATGAGGTGCTGGCCACCTCGAACATGGTCGCCGAAGGTGTGAAGAGCTCGCCAAGCGTGCTCGATCTGGCCCAGCGCTATGGCGTTGAGATGCCGATCACCGAACAGGTAGTGGCGGTTTGCCATCGCGGCCGCAGCGTCACCGACGCGCTGACAAACCTGATGCGTCGCCATGGGCGCGACGGACACGAATGAGAACTACCAGACAGACGAAGTCGCAGGCGCAGCCGTCGACTGCTGGCATCACCACCGGTGTGCTCGGCGGTACGTGGCGGGCGGTCGTCACCGGTTGGGGGGCGGTGGTCCCGTTGGATGGCTCGGCAACGCTCGATTGGCACATCGCGGCCGATGATCGCTGGCATTCGCCGGCATCGGAGCCGTCCGTTCGCCAATCGCGCATCGAGGGCACCCCGGTGATCGAGACAAGGCTGCGGATCCCGCGCGGCGATGTCGTCCAGCGGATCTACTCGGTGGCCGACGGCGGTGGACTGACCGTCGTCGAGGTCAGCAACGATTCGCCGCTGCCGATTGCTGTGGCGTTCACCGGTCGGAGCGTGTTGTCGGCTCGGCCACCCACCGAAATGCCGGTGCAGGGCATCGACCTGCCCGACGAACGGGTGGTTTTCCCAGTCGGGCATCACACCACGATTGCAGTTGCATTGGCCCATGACGGGCGCAGCGCCGGGCTGCTTCCGGCCGGGTTGCCACCGGCGTTGCAGGTCGCCCGTGGTTGGTCGGCGATGTGTGACCGGGCGGGGCGCTACGTGGTGCCCGACGAGTTCGTGCTCGAGTCCGTCGTCGCTATTCGCTGCGAACTGGCCTTGCGTGGCCCGGGTAGCCCCGCCGACGACCCCGTCGGGTTTTTGATCGGCGTCGGCCTGCTGACGCGACTCGGCGAAAACGTCGAGCCGTGGCTGGCGGATGTGGCTGCTGCACTGGAACAGGCCGCCAAGACGTCCAGGCGCGGCGGCGCCGACTGGTCGTTGCTGGCGGCCTTCGACGCGGCCGATCAGGTCTTCGCTGTACTGGACGACGAACGCGCCGCTACCGACCTGGAGGCTATGCGTGCCCGCTTCGCCCGCGCAGCGGCGGATCTCTGCTTGCCCTCGTTCCCGCCGGAGGGCGTACGTCTAGTTGCCTGGCTCGAGCAGTTGCTGGCCGACAGTCGTGGTCGGCTGTTGCCCGGCGGCCTGCCCCCGGCGTGGCTCGGTGCCGCCGTAGAGGCGTACCACGTTCCAGTAGGCACTCGCTCAAAAGTTTCGTTCGCGCTGCGCTGGCACGGCGCGCGTCCGGCTGTTCTGTGGGAGGTGGCCGGCCAGCCGGTGACCCTCACCGCACCGCTGATGGCACCGCAGTGGACCAGCGCCGCGCAGACCGGCGAGGCGCTGTGGCCGGTCCCACCGGGTGCGTTGCCGAATACCGCAGCGCCCGACGAGCCAGTGGACCAACTGCCGGCTGATGCTCGGCCTGATAGCCCGGTGTCCGATAGCCCGGTGTCCGATAGCCCGGTGTCTGATAGCCCTGTGTCTGATAGCCCTGTGTCTGATAGCCCTGTGTCCGATAGCCCGGCACCCGACAGTGCGGTTCAGCCCAACCCGGTTGAATCCGGGCCAACCGCACGTCCGGTGGCCGACGGCGACGTCTCCTTCAGCTGATGTGCGACTGCCTGGTAGCGCTGCCGGCGGCTACTGGTGGGGCGACGCTGTTCGCCAAGAACAGTGATCGGCCGCCGGCCGAAGTGCAGCTGGTGGAGTGGTCGCCTGCTCGCCTCGACACGGGACGATTGCGGGCCACTCACGTCGACGTCGACGTTTATCCGCGGGCCACGATCGGGACGTTGCTGTCTCGCCCGGCGTGGTGCTGGGGTGCCGAGCACGGCGTCAACACCGCAGGGGTCGCCATCGGAAATGCGTCGATCTACACGACCCTTGATCCCCGGTCGACGCCTGCCGCATTGATCGGCATGGACTTCGTGCGCCTCGGGTTGGAGCGTGGCTCCACTGCAGCGGAAGCCGTAGCGGTCATCACCACGTTGCTCGCGCAGTACGGCCAGGGTGGCACCGGACACGATCCCGTGATCATGCCGCTCGGCCGGCCCTACTGGAACTCGTTTCTGGTCGCCGACCCGCACGAGGCGTTCGTGGTCGAGACCAGCGGCCGCGACTTCGCCGTGCAGCAGGTCGAGGCCGTTGCCGCGACCTCCAACCGCACCACCATCGCTTCCTTCGATGCTGCCCATCGCCACCCCAGACAACCCGTCGAGGGACTCGTCGACCCACGTCTTGGCGCGTCACGACAGGTGCTTGCCCGCCGGCCGGTCACGGTTGATTCACTGGCCGCCCATCTCCGCTCGCACGAGTCGTGCGGTACGCCGGGCTGGAGTGTGTGCATGCACGTCGATGGGGTAGAGGCCACCACCGCGTCGATGATCACCGAGCTGCCCGCCGGGTCGTCGCCGTTGGCCTGGGTGCTCGTCGGTCGCCCCTGTGAGCAGCAGTACGAGCAGTTCGTGGTGAGTCCCGCCGGGCTCGTCGCGCCGGCTTGAGTGGGTTGGGCTGATCGACTGGCCCGCCCAACTGAGCCGATCGACTGGGCTGGTGCGCCACCGGTCAACCCGTGTCGCCAAGCGCGATGCGTTGTTCGTGGTCCGGCCGTCAAATCCCGGCGACCGCATGCGAGGTCGGCCTCACTCGACCTTGGCTGAACCACGCGGCACGCGGTGACTCGGGGGGCGGTTGGCTGGTAGCAAGTCGCCGGGCAACCTTGAGAAGTTGCTAATACAACCTTCTATGGGTGGCAGTCCGATC
>JBDSMK010000250.1:0-3093 GCA_039915905.1 Ilumatobacteraceae bacterium | reverse complement strand
AGTGCGCCGATGCCAAGACGCCGGGTGGTGTGTTCCGAATCCAGCGGATGACTGCCGGAAACCACATCAGTCCACTCGGCGGGATGTTCAACCCGGTGTACTTCAACGGCGGCATCGCGATTCACGGTGCGCACAACGTGCCCACACATCCGGCTTCGCACGGCTGCGTGCGGATCAACTCGACACTCGCGAAGACGTTCCCGTCGCTGGTCAGCAGGGGCGACAGGGTCTACGTCTGGGCGCAGGACGGCAAACAGCCAGAGCAATACACGAAGAACGAATCGTTGCCGTCATTCAACCAGCCCGACCCGAACGCCCCCGCCACCACGACCACCACCACCACGACGATCACCAGCCCGACGATCGCGAGCCCGACCATCGCGAGTCCGACCATCGCGAGTCCGACTATCGCGAGCCCGACGACGAGCAAAGCGGTCACGACCAGCAGCGCCGTGCCCGCCACTTCCAGCACAACCCCGCGCACCTCTCAACCGGCATCCACATCGTCCAGCCGGCCGCCCGCCGTCACCACGACCGCCGCTGTTCCGACACCCTGATCGAACTGGCGAAGCTGGTTCCGGGCGCCGGACCTGAAACGATGTCGAGATGGTGAACATCGCTTACGACGAGTTCGGGCTGTTCCACGAGAACGCCGCCGAGTACGGCATCGTCGGGGCCGTCTCGCCGGTGGTGCGCCGCGTGGATGTGCCGGTGGCGCCCGGTCGCTCGGTTAGCTCGCTCGTGTGGGGCCGCGGACCCGTGCAGGTCGTGTTCGTCCACGGCGGCGCCCAGAACGCGCACACCTGGGACACGGTGATCCTCGCTCTCGGCTCCGGTCTGTCGGCGGTGGCTGTGGACCTTCCGGGACACGGTCACTCCGATTGGCGCGCCGACGGTCAATACAGCCCGGCGAGCCTCGCTGACGACCTCGCCGTGGTCCTGGATTCACTGCAGACGGGCGCGGTCGGCGTCGTCGGTATGTCGCTCGGAGGGATGACCGCAATGGAACTCGCAGTGCGTCATCCGCGTCTTGTGCGACGCTTGATGATGGTCGACATCACACCCGGCGTCAACAGAGCCAAGGCCAAGGCAGTGCTGGATTTCGTCGATGGGCCGCAGAGCTTTCCTAGCTTCGAGGCGTTGCTGCAGCGCACGACCGAGCACAACCCGACGCGCAGCGAGAGCTCACTACGGCGCGGCATCCTGCACAACGCCCACCAGCTGGATGATGGCACCTGGCAGTGGCGCTACGACCGAGGTAGCAAGGCGAGGTCAGCGGCAGCCGAATCGGAATCGGAATCGGAATCGGAAGCTGATGCGGCCGCGGCGAGGCCTGACGAGGCGGTTGCCGACGACACAAGCGCGTTGATGTCGCCGTTGTGGGATGACTTCGCGGCGGTGAGGATGCCGCTGATGGTGGTGCGCGGTTCCGTCTCGCCGGTGGTCGATGACGACGACATCACCGAGGCCCGCCGGCGGCAGCCGAACATCGTGGTGGAAGTAGTCGACGGTGCCGGTCACAGCGTGCAAGGGGACCGCCCGCTGGAGTTGGCAGCACTCGTTCGCGGCTTCGTTCTGCAGCCCTGAACCGACGGCCAGCCGTTCAGGCATCTACCGGACGTTCAGGCATCTACCGGATCGGTGGACCGGGTCGTGGTCGTTGAACTCGGATGGGTGGCGGCGACGACCTCCACCTGGCAGCCGAGCACCTCGGCCAACAGCGCGGTGCGCTCGTTTGCGGTGTACAGCTCCAAGGCGATGTCGCGGCCGCGCCGCGTCGCGGCGTGCACCGTGAGCTTGTGCCCGCGCATCGTCACACGCAGCCTGCTGATTCGTCCGTCGTGTGTGCGGTCGAGGCCGATGGCTACTCGCAGTAGGCCGGCCAACACCCGCACGAGGTGCTGGTCGTCTGCGCTCAACCGGGCGAACTCGGGGTGCGAAGCCTTCGGCGCACTCTTGCGGTGGTACCGCGCGATCAGCGCGATCAGCTCGATCTCCTGGTCCGTCAGGCCGGTGAGCTCGCAGTTGCGCACCACGTAGTAGGCGTGCAGGTGGTGCTTGGAGTGGGCGATCACCAACCCGACGTTTGCCAGTAGTGCGCCGGCCTCCAAGTACTCGCGTGCCTCCGGCCCGAGGCCGTGCAGGATCTGGGTGCCATCGAACAACTCGAGTGCCAGACGCGCGACGTTGGCCGAGTGCACCGGGTCGTCGTCGCAGCGCGAGGCGAGCGCGGCGATGCTGCTGCGCGACACATCGCGCAGGTGATGCAACCCCCCGCCATTGCGTCGAGCGATGCTGTCGAGCAGCACACCTTCACGTAGCGCACCCTCGCTGAACGTGAACCGCTTGACCTTGAACGAACCGGCCACTCCCTGGAGCACCAGCGCTCCGGCTACTGCTATGTCGGCGCGTGCCGGATCGAGACCGTGCAAAGTGCGCCGTGACGAGGCCGTGCGCCGAGACACGAGCAGTTCGACGACGCTGTCCAACTCCTGGCGGGTGAACTCGAAGCAGTTGTACGTGTGCCGTTCGGCTTCGCCGCGGGCCGCACTGATCATTCGGGCCACTGTCTCGCCGGTGCCTGACGACACTGTCACCACCTCGAAGCCGGCATCGCGGACCTCGCGCTCGTAGGTCGCCAACGTGGAGCCGATGTATGAGCGACATGCTGCGACGGACTTCGACGAGGAGGCTCCTCCAGGGAAGAAGCGATCGGTGAGGCGTACGGCGCCAAGCTTGAAGCTGCGCGCCGCAATCGTCTCGCCACGCTGGCCGATGAGGATTTCGGTGGACCCACCGCCGATATCGATCAGCATCAATCGGCGATCGAACACGGGAACCGCCTGCAGCACGCCGAGTTGGATCAGCCTGGCCTCCTCCAGCCCGGAGATCACCTCGACCTCCACGCCCGCTTCCTGCTTGGCCAGGTGCAGGAACTCTGCGGCGTTCTCCGCCTCGCGCACCGCGCTGGTGGCCACAGCGCGAACCGTCGCTCCATGGCTGGCGGCCAGGCGTTGCAGTCTCTTGAGGGCCTCCACGCCGCGCTCGATGGCCTCGGGTTCGAGTCGCTTCATGTCGCCGCCACCGTGACCC
>JBDSMK010000155.1:0-6752 GCA_039915905.1 Ilumatobacteraceae bacterium | reverse complement strand
CAGGTCTTCGATGATGCTGCCAGGCAGTTGGTGGTGGCCGCGCCGTGGCTCGATGGTCGGGCAGAGCCGATAACAGCGGACGTTCACGTGATGGCCGGGTTGCTAACCGCTGGCGCGAGTTCGCCATCGACGGGCAGCCGGTGGCCAATGGGGTGATTGCCATCGGCGATGCGGCGGTGTGCACCAATCCTCTCTATGGGCGTGGGTGCAGCACCGGGTTCTGGGGTGCGGAACTGCTCGCCGCGGCGATCGATGACAACCCCGACGACGTCGCTGCCATCGGAGTGGCCTACGACGCTGCATTGCGCGCCGAGATCTTGCCGTGGTACCGCGCCGGCGTAGCCGTCGACGCCGAGGCTAGGCGGGTGGCCGCGAAGCTGTTGGCCGGCGAAGACCCCGACGACGACCTCGACGATCCGCGCACGTTCATGCGCGGCGTGCTGCGCGATGGGCTGCTACCGGCGTTGCGGATCGACGCGGTGGTGCTGCGGGCCTTCATGCGGATGCTCAACCTGCTGTCATCGCCGGACGCGATGGCCGAAGACCTCGATGTCGGTGCTCGCGTCCTGGCGATCTGGGAGGATCGCAACAACCGTCCGGCGGAGCCGCCGCTCGGGCCCAAACGACGCGAGGACCTGCTAGCCCTGCTGGGTTAGGGGGGCGCGGCGCCTCAGGGGTTGTCGTCGCCTTCGATCGTGGCCTCCATGCTGTGGACGATCTCGCCGGTGCCGATCTCGATGGTGTCACGGGCGTCGATCAGGCCGGGCACGTCGGCCAGCATCGTCTCCTCCAAACGAGTGTCGTCGAGCAGCAGGAAGAGAAACACACCGAGTACCGCGCCGAGCAGCGGGAACACGATGAACGCCCACAGCTGCTGCAATGCGTCCGTGCTGGAATCGGCGAACAGTGCCGTGGCGAGGCTGCGGACCGGGTTGATCGAGGTGTTGTCCACCGGGATCGTGATGATGTAGATGAGGGTGATGGTCAGGCCGATGACCAGCCCGTTCATCATCTTCGGGAAGCTGCGTGTGGTGGAGAAGAGTACGACCATCACCAGTAGGGCGGTGAACACCACCTCCACGACGATGGTTGCTCCGAGCCCGAAGTACTTGTCACCGTAGGTCCACAGGTTGGCCATGAACTGACCGCGGTGGTAGTTCTTCTGGCCGCTGGCAATGCCATAGATGATGGCGGCCCCGCCGATGCCGCCGATCAGCTGGCCGATCACCGCGAAAACGGCCTGGGTACCGTTGATCTTCTTGGTCAGCAGCATGCCCAGCGTCACCGCCGGGTTGATGTGGCAGCCGGACACGGGCCCGATCGCGTACGTCATGATCAGCGCCGCCAAACCGAAGCCGAGGGCGATGCCGACGGTGTTGCCCACCGCGCCGGCGGCGAGTATCCCGGTGCCTGGGCCGCCGAGCATGAGGACAGCTGTACCTACCAGTTCGGCGGTGAGAATCCGCCCGTTGTCCTGTTTGGCGGCGTATCCCTGGGATTCCATGCGCCGACGTTATTCCCCAACGGCCGGTGGAGCGGGTACCTTCGGCGGATGGCCATGGATCCGGTCCACCGGCGCAGCGAGACGATGCGTGTCGTCACCTTCAACGGCGACGGCGACGAGCAGCGCCTCGACGAGCTGATCGTCGAGCAGCCGCTGACCATCCGGCTCGACGGCGCGGTTGTGGCCACCACTATGCGCACCCCCGGCCACGACGACGAACTGGCAGTCGGCTTCTGCTTCGGCGACGGGCTGTTGGCGGGTGCCGAGGTGCTCGGGGTGATCGAAGCCGGTTCCGGTTCCGTCACCGTCGACACCGGCTGCCAGGCCCCGGTGCCGATGCCACGGCTGGGTACGACCACGTCGAGTTGCGGACTTTGCGGAAACGAGACGATCGATGCGCTGTGCGACCGGCTGGTGCCGCTGCCAGATTCGGTGCCGATAGATCGTCGGGTGCTGGGCCGGATCGGCGCCGCGGTGTCTGCCGACCAGGGGCTATTCGCAGCAACCGGGGCCGTGCATGGCGCGGCCGTGTTCACTGCAGCGGGCAACGTGTTGTGCACCCGCGAAGACGTCGGGCGGCACAATGCGGTGGACAAGGTGGTCGGGCGGATGCTTCTCGACGGGGCACTGCCGGCCACCGGACTGGGGTTGTTCATCAGTGGTCGGGCCAGCTTCGAACTGGTGCAGAAGGCGTGGGCCGCGGGGTTCTCGACGCTGGTCGCGGTAAGTGCACCTACGGCACTGGCGGTGCACACGGCGCGGCGCGCCCGGCTGGTGCTGGCCGGATTCGTGCGAGGTGACCGGATCAACATCTACGCCCCGGACCGTGTGGACTGCTGATCGTTAGCCTGTGAACATGAGTGATTCCGCATCCGTGACACCACCAGCCGAGCCGAACACCGCCGCTGCATCGATCGGGCCGTCGATCGGCCTCAGCGTTTTGCACCTGTTCTGCAAGCCCACGCCGATGTTCGACGGTGAGGCCGTGGTTGCGGCAGTGAAGGCCTCCAACGTGGCAGGTTGCCAGGTGGCCACGATGGCGATGCTCGGCCACAAGTGCGACATCGCAGTGATGGCGATGCACCACGACCCTGTGCAGTTGCGCGCGTTGCAGACCGGGTTGCAGCACGCCGGCCTCGAGGTGGTCGACAGCTACGTCAGCATCACGGAGGTAAGCGAGTACGCCAAGGGGATGCCCGAGGAGATGAAGAACCTGCGGCTTTACCCGAAGCTCCCGCCGCAGTTCGACGGTGGACCGCACGCCGGCACGGTGATGAACGCGTGGTGCTTCTACCCGATGAGCAAGAAGCGCGAGGCCCACGCCAACTGGTTCACCCAGGTGTTCGACGAGCGCAACCGGTTGATGTTGGACCACGGAAAGAGCGGCCGCACGTTTTCTGGGCGCGTTGTGCAGTACATCACCGGCTCCACCGGGCTTGACGACTACGAGTGGGGCGTGACCCTGTTCGGTGTGCGCATCGACGACTTAAAGGACGTGGTGTACACGATGCGCTACGACGAGGCATCGGCTCTGTACGCCGACTTCGGCCCGTTCTACACCGGCATCGTCACGCCGGTGGAAGAGCTAGTTCTGACGGTCTGATCTGCATCCCGTAGGGTCACGTTGTGAGCGACGCGGCCCCCAACGACTTCACCCGTGAGCTCGTGCGTTGGAGCGAGGCGTTAGCGGCCATCGCACGCACCGGGCTGGGTTTCACCCAAAGCCTGTACGAACGCGAGCGTTTCGAAGAGGTCCTGCACGTCGCCGGCGACATCAAGGCGGCGGCTGACGAGGCACTTGAGGTGCATCGCGAACAGGAGCACTTCGTGCAGGAGTGGATGGAATCTGTCGGCGAGGGAGTGCCCGGCTACGTCACTCCGAAGGTGGCCATCGGTTGCGTCGTCGGCAACGAGCGCGGAGAGATCCTGCTCGTGCGGCGAGCCGACAGTGGAGTGTGGCTGTACCCGACCGGTTGGGCCGACGTCGGTTACTCGCCGTCGGAGGTGGCAGTCAAGGAGGTTGCCGAGGAAACCGGGATCATCTGTGAACCGGTGCAGGTGATGTCGGTGATCGACGGCCAGCGGATGGGCTTCACCCGATTCGGGATGTACATGATCCTGTTTCATTGCCGGGCGGTGGGCGGAGAGCTGGTAGGCCACCCGCTGGAGACTTCAGGTGTCGGCTGGTTCGCCCGCGATAACTTGCCGACACCCACGGCCGGCGCCGGGTGGTGGGCTGACGCAGCGTTCGCAGCCATCGACGGCCGTCAGTCGATGACCTCGTTCGACCTACCGCGCGTCCCGATGTGGCGCGGCGTTCACCCGGATGGTCCCGCAACTACTGCGTGATCAGGATCTTGCCCACTGGACTTGCGCTCTACTGGACTTGCGCTCTACTGGCCGGGACCGCCGTGGTCGCGTAGGAACCGTTCCACTTCGGCCATCAACTCGTCGCTGTCTACAGGAACGACTTCGACGGGATTCTCCGGCAGGTCGTCTCCGCCGGTGAACAGGCCGCCGTCGCCGGCTTTGCCAGCTTCCACGTCGTCGTCATCGTCGGCTTCGTCATCGTCGGCTTCGTCGTTGTCGAAGTCGTTGAGCTCGCCTGTGTCGGTCATCGACTCCAACCGGGCCACGTAGCCGGTGAGCTCGATGTCGTGCTCGACGAACGACGACACCTGCGTCTCATAGTTTGCCGCAGCTTCGGTGAGCCGGCTGGTGGGCGCAGGGCAACCAAGGATCTCGCAGGTCCGCTCGACCAGCGCCAACGACGCCTTCGGTGAAGGCATCTGCGATGCGTAGGCCGGCACCGCAGCCCACAGCGATGCTGACGCCAAATCGTTGCGTGCGCATTCCTCGTGCAACACGCCGACTATCCCGGTAGGACCCTCGTAGCGGCTGCGACGCATGTCGTAACGGCTCAGCACGCGTTCGTCGGTCGCCGTGCCGATGAGGCGCACGGGACGTGTGTGGGGTACGTCGGCCAGCAGCGCGCCGAGGGTTAGAAGCATCGACGCGCCGAACGATTCCGCCACGCCGAGCACCTCCTCTACGAACAGCCGCCAGCGCAACGCCGGTTCTGGGCCGAGCATCAAGATCACATCGCCACCCGGTGTGGAGGCGCTCCACAGACCAACAGTGGGCCACACGATGCTGCGCTTCAGAGCGGCGTCGAGACGTACGTGTGGACGAACTGTGGCGAAATCAGTGAACTCTTCCGGCTCGATCTCGGCCAACGGCTTGGCCTGCCAGGTCTCCACCAGGTGACGGACGCTGTTCGAGGCAGCGTCACCGGCGTCGTTCCACCCGGTGAACGCGGCCACGATCACGGGCCGTTGCAGTGTTGGGCGGGCCAACCAGCGAACGTGGTCCATGTACCAGACGATATCGGCGCTAGAGCCGGGGGATCACTGTGTAGTTCTCTCCACCACCGCCGGCGATCACATCGTCGAGCCAGTTCCCCTCGTAAACGTCGTTCGGCCCCTGCATCAGGTCGTTGTCTTCACCCGCGGCAGTGGTAACCAGGGTCCATGCCTGGCGCTTGTATGTCCAGTTATCGGGGAATAGGCGATGGGCCTCACGCCACCACGGCACCGCGGCTTCTGCTGCGACGGTGCGCCGAAGGTGCTCGCCGAGCTCGAAGCAGGCCGCGGCGCGGGCCTCGTCGGTGCCGCGTGGTTGAGACCTGGCGATCACCTCGTCGGCATCGAGCGCGAATCGCGACTTCGACCCGTGATGAACCCAGTCGACGATCGCAGCGCGGTAGTCGTCGGCCTGTTCTGGGATCTTCTTCACCTCGCGCAGCATCCGGTCGACCCGGTCGGGTAGCCCATCGGGGATTTCCATCGTGCGCAGCGGGCTGGTCTCGATCGAGGCTCCTTCCGCTGGGCGCACGATGTTCCCGAGCTCGTCGATCCACACGGCCATCGGGATGTTGACGAACCCGAACAGTTCGTCGGTGATGTGCTTGGTGTCGATCAGGCTGGGGTGGGTCGGGGCCGCAGCCTCGATCCATTTGGTGGTGTGCGCGGGGTCGATGTCGAGGGCCACGGTGACGACGGTGAGGCCGTCAGCTTCCAGTTCGGCGTGAAGCGCCTGCCACCCGGGCAGGCTGTTGCGACAGCCTCAATAGCTCGCCCAGGCGACCATCACCACCTTGCGGCCGCGCAGCTGCGATAGCCGGAAGGTGCCGCCGTCGTAGCTGAGCAGTTCGGGGTCGGCGGCAACCACCGTGTCCAGTGCTCGACCGCCGACGGTGGCCGGGCCGAGGGCCCACAACCCGTGGGTCTCGTCGTGGATCAGCGGCATGCCGAGACGATCGGCGACGACTTGGATGTCCAAGGAGCCGTCGGCGTGGATGGAGCCGGGTGCCGGCACGCATACCTCGCCACGGCACAGACCCTGCGGTTTGGCGTGCCAGTCGGTGCGTTCGGCGAACTCCTCGGCGGTCACTCCATCGAGCGTGGTGAGGATCATGGATGCACCGTAGCCGTCGGTTCAGACCGCAGCCGTCGGTTCAGACCGCAGCCGTCGGTTCAGTCGGTCAGGGTCGGCGTTGAGCAGCGTCGGCGAGGTCGTGCGGCCCGGAGGTGAGGTAGCCAAGACCGCCGCGCACCGCTGCGCCCCATGGTTCCAGGGTGCTGAAGAGCTCCTCGGCGTCGTCTCCGATGGCCGCTATTGCCCCGGCCATCTGCACATCGGTGTGGATCTCGATGTCTTCGCGGGCTTGCCGGCCAGCGGTGGTGAGCCCGTCGCTGTCTAGGTAGCCGCGGCTGGCAAGGCGTTCGAAGGCACCATCGAACTGATCTTCGGTCCATGCCCTGGTGCGGCTGTAGCTGCGTGGCGGGAGACCCCAGTAGAGCTCGCTGAGCATCCCGATCTCGGTCGCGTCGAAGCCAGCCGAAATCCACGACCCGGTGTGCGAATCGCCGCGGAACTCACGCAGCATGTCGGCCATCCGCCACACCGCGCCGAGGTCAGTGCCCGGCATCGCCAGGGAACGCAGTCCGGCGTACAGCGGTCGGCCCTCCGGACGCAACGGCTCTATCGCGCGCGACAACACGGTGCGGACACGCTGCAATCCGGCTGGGTCGTCGCCGAGGATGCGGCGCAACTGGGCGATGGCCCCGTCGTCGCGGGCCTGGCAGATGGTTGCCGCATCGGTGAGCGTCCATCCTTTGGTCACTGCGGGGATCACGGCCTGCGGGTTGAACACGGCGAACGCGGCGGCCACCACCTCACCCGGTAC
>JBDSMK010000152.1:0-3454 GCA_039915905.1 Ilumatobacteraceae bacterium | reverse complement strand
ACACTGGCGTAGGAGCCGGAGTCGCCGATGCCGTGGACCCGTAGTGCGGTGAGCTTGCCTTCGGCATCGCACCCCGCCCAGTACTCCAACCGGATCGGGTGGCGCTTGGCATGCACCAGCAGGCTCTCCTCGCGCGACAGGGTGCACTTCACCGGACGCTTCAACAGCCACGCGGCGAGAGCGGTCTGGCCCTGGTTGCTCATGTCCTCCTTACCGCCGAAGGCACCGCCGTTGGAGACCAGTTCTACGGTGACCTGCTCGTTGGTCAGACCGAGTAGCGAGGCGATCTGGTCGCGGTC
The DNA here is from genome assembly GCA_039915905.1 of Ilumatobacteraceae bacterium. GTDB lineage: Bacteria > Actinomycetota > Acidimicrobiia > Acidimicrobiales > Ilumatobacteraceae > JAODBQ01. Next base: position 3,155 of record JBDSMK010000152.1, on the reverse strand, counting down.
GTCCCATACACCTTGCCCGCCGGAGTAGACGTAGAGGTTGCCATCGTCGGTGATCGTGGCCAGCGTGCTCTCCGGTTCCAGGAAGGCGTGCTCGATGCGTTGCGTCTGGAAAACCTCGTGCACTGTGTGCGCGCTGGTGCGCAGCCCGGCATCGACGTCACCGCGGGCGTAGGTGCTGACCGACAGCACGTTGTCGGTGGTGCCGTAGACCGCCACCTCGGGGTCATCGATAGCCGCCACCGGATCGGTGATCGGACGGTGCACGTCGTAGTCGACGTGCACCAGTTGGGCCGCGGCGCGGGCGTTCTGCTTGGTGTCGGCTACCACGATGGCCAGCACGTCACCGGCATACGAGGTGCGCTGGCCCTCGCCGATGAACACCGGCCAGTCCTTGTAGATGATGCCGACGTACTGCTTGCCGGGAATGTCAGCGGCGGTGAACACGTCGACCACACCGGTTGCCGCCTTGGCGGCGGAGGTGTCGATGCGCAAGATGTCGGCGCGAGTGTGGGCGGTGAGGTGCAATGCGGCATGGAGCAGCCCCGGCACGCGCAGGTCGTCGACGTAGCCGCGATCGCCTAGGCACAACTCGTGGGCCTCGAACTTGGCGCCGCTTGTTCCCACCCCGCCGGGCAGGCTGGCGTCAACCGGGGTGCCCTTGGCCACCGCGTCGATTGCGTCGAGGATCTTGACGTAGCCGGTGCAGCGGCACAGGTGCGCGCCGAGATGCCTGGCCATGTCGTCGCGTTGCAGGTCGGCGCCCTTCTTGTCGATCTGGGCCATCGCTCGCATCACCACCCCTGGGATGCAGAACCCACACTGCAGGCCACCGCACGCGGCAAACGCGTCGGAGAACTGCTGGCGCTTGCCTTGATCGACGCCCTCCAGGGTGGTGACCTGCCGGCCGGCCACCTTGGCGAGGTCGTAGGTACAGGAGATCTGCACCTTGCCATCGATCATCACGGTGCAGCATCCGCATTGTCCGGACGGCGAACAGCCATCTTTCGGCGAGGTCACGTCCAGCTCCTCGCGCAATGCTGCCAACAGGTGGGGATGGTCATCGCGCACGGAGACCGGCGCGCCGTTGAGGCTGAACTCGATCGTCACGCTTTACATTTTGTCAAACTTTGGGCACAAATGAAAGCCCCCCGGGAGGGACTCTCGATTCGTCTACCGATCAAGTCCCGCTGACCTGCTGTTCGTGGCCGGTTGTCACGGCTCGGTGGGCCGTTGCACACCGCGCTGGGCGGTGATCCGGGTGTACAGCTCGGGGCGACGGTAGTGATCGAAGTCGAACACCGTCTCGGTGTAGCGCTTGCACCAGTCGAGGTCGCAGCGAGCCACGATCACCTCGTCGTCAGTGGAGAGCGTCTGAGCCACTATCTGGCCGCTGGGGGCCACGATGATCGTCTGCCCCAACGAGTCGACGCCCTCCTCCACTCCCGCCTTGGCCACGCCCACCACCCAGGTGCCGTTCTGGTATGCGCCGGACTGCATGACCAGCGCGTTGTGGAAGCCCTGAAGGATGTCCTGGCTGGGATCGGGCACGTAGTGGATCGGCGTGTTGTAGCCGCACAGGATCATCTCCACTCCCTGCAAGCCCATCACCCGGTAGCTCTCCGGCCACCGCCGGTCATTGCAGATCATCATCCCGATCAGCCCGCCGAACGCCGGCCACACGCCGAATCCGTCAGGGCTGGGCTCGAAGTAGTAGCGCTCGGCATGCTGAAACGGGCGGTCCGGCTCGTTGGTCTCGTGACCGGGGATGTGCGACTTCTTGTACGTCGCGACGATCGACCCGTCGCGTTCCACCAGTGTCTGCACGTTCCAACGGTGCACCTGTGCACCCGTCGACGGACCGCCGGCCGGATTCTCCAGCAGCGCGTATCCAAGGGAGAAGCCCACCCCCAGGCGCTTCGCCTCGTCGAACAGCGGCTTGGTGGCGGCGTTCGGCATCGACGTCTCGTACCAGTGATCGGCAGTGGAGATGTCGTCGACGAACCACCGCGGGAAGAACGTGGTGAGCGCCAGCTCCGGATAGACCACCAGCTCTGCGCCGCGCTGATGAGCCTCGTGGAGCAGGTCGATCAGCCGGCCCACCACCTGCTCCCTGGTGTGCTCGCGTTGTATTGGGCCGAGTTGGGCGGCAGCGACTGTGAGCGTTCTCGACATCGTCACGACGCTAGTCGGGGATCGGTCGGCGACGCCCGGGTACAGCGTCGCCGCATCACGCGGATACCGTACGCGGATGGCCGACATCACCGTGGAGCAGTTCCAAGCCGAGGCGCGAGCATTCCTCGATGCCAGCGCGTCGCGCAAGGAGACCGAGCGCAAGTTCGTGTGGGGCGAAGGCGCCGACAAGGTGGCGATGTTCGAGGAGAAGAACCGTGAGGACGAGCGTCGCGACGTGGCCCTCGCCCAGCAGTGGCGGGCTACGAAGTTCGACGCAGGGTTCGGTTGGATAACCGGCCCGGCGGCTTATGGCGGACGCGGATTGACCAACGCCCATGAGCGCGCCTACAACCAACTCGAGGCGCAGTACCAGGTACCGAACCAGGGCGCCTTCACGATCGGCCTGGGCATGGTCGCGCCGACGATCCTGGCTCACGGCAGCGATGTGGCAAAAGATCTGTACCTCAAGAAGATGTACCGCGCCGATCTCATCGGATGCCAACTGTTCAGCGAACCGGGCGCAGGCAGCGACCTGGCCAGCCTGCAGACCAGGGCCGAGCGCGACGGCGAGGAATGGAGGATCACCGGGCAGAAGGTCTGGACCACCGGCGCCCAATACAGCGACATCGGCGAAGTCATCGCCCGCACAAACCCTGACCTGCCCAAGCACAAGGGCCTCACCGGGTTCATCGTCGACATGCATGCGCCTGGTGTGGAGATCCGTCCGTTGCGCCAGATGACCGGCGGAGCGAGCTTCAACGAGGTGTTCTTCAACGAGGTGCGGGTCCGCGACGACCATCGCCTCGGCGACGTGAACAACGGTTGGAACGTTGCACTCACCACGTTGATGAACGAGCGAGCTGCCATCGGTGCCGGCGGTGGTGGCACCAGCGGTGTCGGCATGATGACCCGCCTGATCGAGATGGTCCGCTACTTCGGGCTGTCGCAGGACCCGCTGGTGCGTCAGGGCCTGAGCGATCTCG
>JBDSMK010000144.1:0-6309 GCA_039915905.1 Ilumatobacteraceae bacterium | reverse complement strand
CCGCGGGCGCGAAACCAACACAAAACCGGCCTCACACTCCACCCGCGGGCGCGAGAATCACACGAAACCGTGCACATAGTCCACCCGCGGGCGCGAAACCCAACATCGGAGGCGGGCCAGACCATCGGGGGCGGGCCAGACCATCGGGGGCGGGCCAGACGGACGGGGGCGGGCCAGACCAACGCGAGCAAGGGAACGGCGGGGACGCTGGCAGGGGCGGCGGTGCGCGACGCCGGGGTGAGAGGGGGCTACAGGGTGGGGTCGAGGACAGCGAACTCGGGGGGACGCTTGGCGAGGTAGCTGGCCACGCCCTCTCTGAAGTCCGGGCGACGCAACGACGCCTTCATCAACTCGATGGCATTGTCTTGCGCCTCGGCCAGCGGGCGAGTCATGTCGGCGTATACCTGGCGCTTGATGATCGACATCGACGTGGGCGAGGAATACGTTGCCAGCTCGCTTGCGAAGTGAACGGCATGATCGAGCAACTGGTCTCCCGGGACGACGTCGTTGACCATGCCGATGGCGGCAGCTTCCTCGGCTAGGAACACCCTGCCAGACATCAGCAGATCAAGTGACCGCGCTGTGCCGACGAGCCGAGGCAGGACCCAGGAGATGCCGTACTCGGCAATCAACCCGCGACGCACGAACGCCGTGGTGAACTTCGCGCCTGCTGCCGCGAAACGCACGTCGCACATCAGTGCCTGCACGAGGCCGATCCCGGCGCAAGCGCCGTTGATCGCTGCGATGACAGGCTTCGGAATGGTGGTCGTGTAGTCCTGGCCACGATCGCCGGTTGCACCGGCAGCGCTCGACGTCTGGCCGGCAACGGCATCCGCATCGGTCTTCCCGGCGCTGTTGCCGATGCCTTGCAGGGTGTCCATGTCGGCCCCGGCACAGAATCCCTTGCCAGCACCAGTAACCACGATCGCCTTCACCGCCGGATCCGCGGCCGCTTGATCGAGCAACTCGAAGTAGCGCTTGGCCAAGGCTCCGTTCCAGGCGTTCAGGCGGTCCGGCCGGTTCAGGGTGACGATTGCGATACCGGGCTCGCGGACTTCGTATAGGACGACGTCATCATTCATCCGCGGCAACGTACTCCTCATCGTTCGCGGATACCGAGTCGTGGCGGTGCACGAACCAGTCGATCAGTAGGTAGGTGGCAGCCAGCACGGCGGCAGCGAGCGCCACCCACTGGTTCAGCCGCAGCCCGCCCCCGGCGTGAGCGAAGTCGATCCGCAGACCCTCCACCCAAAATCGCCCGATGGCGTAGCCGACGACATATACCGCCAGCAACCGACCGGGCCGTAACTTGAACCTGCGGTCGATCAGCAGCAAAACCCCGCACAACGCAAGGTTCCACAGCGACTCGTACAGGAACGTCGGTTGGAAGGTCGTGCCGTGGGCGTAACCGGCCGGCAAGTGAGCGTCGTCGATCCGCAGACCCCACGGCAACGTCGTGGCCCGACCGAACAGTTCCTGGTTCCACCAGTTACCCCACCGGCCGATCGCCTGAGCAAGCGGTAGAGCTGGCGCGGCAGCTGTGGCGATGACCGCAGGCCGGATGCCGCGCCTGCTGGCCGCCCACATCCCGACGATCACGCCGGCAGCCATTCCACCGGGGATGCCGAGGCCGCCTTCCCAGATCTTGAACATCCGCCAAAGATCGTGTCTGAACAACTCGAAGTCGGTGACCACGTGGTACAGCCGGGCGCCGATTACCCCGGCGATGACCGCCCATACTGCAATGGCACTCATGTCCTCCCGAGTGCCGGCCCCGGATTTTTCCAGGCGTCGACCGGCCAGCCACACAGCGACGATCACGCCGAGCGCGATCATCAAGCCGTACGCGTGGATCGCCAGCGGTCCGATCTGGATCGAGCCGCTCGACGGACTGGGAATCGAGGCGAACATCAGCCGGCGGTCACTCGCCTGGCGAACTCCACTGTGGAATCGAATATCAGCTGCTTGTCATAATCCTGGGTCGCCACGTGGTAGCTGCGATCCAGTGAGATCCGCTCCAACGGTCCGCCGTAGTTGGCGACGAGGTACTCCTGCTGAGCAGGGTCGACGACATGGTCATTGGGCGAGGTCAGCAGTAGCAAGGGCTGATGCATCGTCGGGTACGCCTCGCTCAACGGGGCGAGACCGTCCTCCACCATCGACAGCAGCGCCCGCACCGGCGTGCCCTCGTAAGCCGACTCCTTGACGTCCGGGTCGGCGATGTCACTGCCGATGCCGGGCATCACCTCGGTGCCGTCGGCAATCATGCTGTGCAGCAGTGCGACGATCTCCGGCGCCTGCGGTTGCGTCGCCGGGTTGATGCACACTAAACCGGCGATCTGCGGATGATTGGCTCCGAGGCGCAAGGCGAGCGCGCCACCCATGCTCAACCCCACGACCACCACCTTGCGCGACCGCGCGCAGATCTCGGCGTACGCGGTTTCGGCAGCACCGGACCAGTCGGCCCAGTCGGTCGCCAGCATGTCCTCGACGGTGGTGCCGTGACCCGGCAACCGGGGTAGCTCGACGTGGAAGCCCGCGGCCGCTAACGCCTCGGCCACGCCTCGCATCGATGAGGGGTTGCCAGTGAATCCATGGATCACCAGTGCGCCGTGCGGGCCGCTGCCGACGTGGCTCCAGGGTTCCGCGCCCAGCATGATCGGATAGTTCATGCCCCCGAGTATTGCAGCGAGCCGAGCACTGCGGCTGCCTGATGTGCGCGTCAGATGTACGGGTCGTTGTCGCTGGCCGGCTCCTGCCACCACTCGTCGGGGGCCCCGACTGATTCCCAATCGGGAAACGGCAGGATGCAGTTCACGGGGCACGCCGGCAGGCACTTGTCGCAGCCGCTGCACAGTTCCGGGATGATGACGACATCGGCACCGTGGTTGAAGATCGCGCCGAACTGCGGCGGGCAGTGCCGCAGGCAGGCATCGTAGTTGATGCACTCGGACATCTCGATGCGCAGCGGGACGTGCTTCCACTTCGGGTTCCGCGAATGATTCTCGATGCGCTGCTCGCGAGGCGTGCCCATACCTTCAGTGTACGGCCATCAAGGAGCCTCGGATTGACCCGAAAGTCAAGTCCTGCTGGACTAGTTCTGTGGACGACATCACCAAGACGGACAGGCGCCACACCGATCAGGGCAACGAGCGCAAGCAGCAACTACTGCAGATCGCCCAGCGAATGTTCGCTGTCAACGGTTACGCCGGAACCCACATCGCCGACATCTGCACCTCTGCGGGCGTGGCCAAGGGTCTGTTCTACTGGTACTTCCCGACGAAGGAATCGCTGTTCGCCGAGATCGTCCGCAGCATGCGCAAGCAGTTGCGGCGCGCTCAGGCCACGGCGATGGATCCCACCGCTGACGCCGTCACCCGGATCCGCCAAGGTACCGAGTCGAGCGTGCGGTTCATGGCCGAGCATCGCTCCTACTTCGCCTTGCTCGACGTGGAACGCAGCGATCACGCGGTGGCCTCGCTGCTCCGCGAGGGCAGCGACGTGTACGCCGACGACGTGATCCGGCTGGTACGCGAGGCGCAGCAGTCCGGTGAGATAGCCGATGGCGACCCGCGGTTCTACGCAATCGGCGTGCTCGGAGCCGTGTCGTCATTCAGCCACGCGCTGCGGCACAAGTCGATCGACATGGACATCGGCGAACTGGCGGTCGCGGTCGGCGACTGGGTCACCCATGCACTCACTGACCGTCGCCCGGCGCCGACTGAGGTTTCGCTGAAGGCTCCGAGACCGTCTCCGAACGCTGCAGTTGCGCCTCCAGCGTTGAGTCGTGCCTGAACATCACCTGCAGGAATGCATCAACCACCCGCGGTTCGAACTGCGTTCCCCGTCCTGCGACGATGTAACGCAATGACTCCGCTGAGGACCACGCACGGCGGTAGGAACGGTCAGAGGTAAGCGCGTCGTACACCTCGGCCACCGCCACCACCCGCCCGCTGAGCGGTATGTCGTCGCCGGCAAGACCACTGGGGTAACCGCTGCCGTCCCACCGCTCATGATGGCTGAGCGCTACCTCCGCAGCCAGATCCATCAACGGCAGCGAGCTACCGGAGAGCAGCTCCCAACCCACGACGGCGTGAGTCTTGACGATCTCTCGCTCGGCCGCGGTGAGCGGACCGGGCTTCGACACAATGGCATCGGCGACGGCCAGCATGCCGATGTCGTGCAACCGTCCGGCAAGAGCCAGCAGCTGCCCCCACTCTGATTCGCCGCCAAGCTCGTCGACGATCTGACCAGCGATGTCGCCAACACACTCGGTGTGGTCGCCAACGACGTTGGCGCTCCCGACGGTGCTGTCGGAAGTCCCTGCGAGCGCCGCTTCCGAGGCGACGGGCGTGGTCGACGTGTCCGGGAGCGAAGCCATCGCGCCGCGGCGGTTTGCCAGCGCGGCAACCCGTTGGAAAGTCGCCAGCTGATATCGCTCCAGGTCCTGCGTTCGACCGCGGACCAACGCCTCGAGCTCGCCCGTGCGTAGGCGAAGGATCTCCGCCTGGTGCCGGGCCGCCTCGGTGTCGTGGGCGATCTGAAGCGTCTTGATGCGCAGATCGGTGCCGCGGTTGAACAGCTCCTCGTTCATCGTGAAGCGCGCTTCTTGATGGTCGAGCGCCGCCTCGAACTGTCCGAGCTCTTTGTACACCTGCGCGAGGCGCTGATGGGCCTGCAGCGCGGCCTCCGGCAACGCGGCGGCCTTGGCCTGACGCAGCGCATCCTCGAACGCCTGCACCGCACCCTCGTGACGGCCGAACTCCAGCAGCACATTGCCGCGCGCCAGCTGCACAGCGACCACCGATTGCGGGGCCAGGTCGACGCCGTTTGCTGCCCGATCAGCGATGATCGCGTCTGCGTCGTCAAGACACGATGACGCGCGATCGAGAGCGTTCAGCGCGCCGTATGCCTCGCCAAGACGCGCCAGGATGTCGGGAACTTTCGCCGCGGCGTGCTCCCGGGCAAGCTCCAACGCCGACTCGCCGAGGCTCACGGCCAGCAGGTTCTCATTGCGTTCGGCCCGCACCTTTGCCATGTTGGCGAGCGTCACGGCGTCGTTCTCTGGGCGCTCGAGACCCTTGTTGGCGGTCAGCGCAGCCTCGTAGGTAACTATCGCGCGGTCGAGGTCGCCGAGGCTGTGGTGCACCACGGCAATCGTGTTGAGCAGGTTGCCTTCGTCGACACGATGATCGGTCGTGCGGTACAACTCGAGGGCGCGCAGTGAACACAACAGCGCCTCGCTGAAGTTGCCTGCGTTGTAGTGAACGATGCCGACGAGGTTCAGCGCCCACACCTCGACTACCGCGGCGCCGCACTTGTGGGCCAGCTCCTGGGCCTCGAGCGCCACAGAGAAGGCATCGTCGGGCTGCCCGCCGGCGTATGCCAGGCCGGCCAACCGATACAACGCCTCGGCCTCGCCGGGCTCATCGGACATTGAGCGGGCCAGCACCCTGGCCTGTTGCACCAACGCCCGAGCGCGCGACGGGTCGGAGTCCTCCAGTTGCCGTGCATCATCGAGAAGGAGCCGCACCGTTCGTGCGGCTCCCGAATTCTCGACCAGTGATGATGCCGTCACCGCCAAGCGGATCTCCTCAATTGCACACGTGCCGCGAGTCGGCGTGCGGCCAAGTTAGTGATGGACTGTCTGCCACATATCAAGTGTCGGCATTCCTTTCACAAACCTTAACGAACTCGCACCGTGAACCACGACCACTACCGGTGATGATTGTCAGACGTTCGCGTCCGTCGTCTCGCAGGTCGTGACGGTCCTCGTAACCTGACCCGATGGGCAAGTCGGCGGCACCACCGCGAAGTGGTGGCACCGCACAATCCCGGCACCTGGAGACGTCGGCGATCACTGCTGTACTGCCGGTGCTGGCAGTCGCGCCGGTGTGGCTCGTCGCGCTGGCAGTGTTCTGGTTACCGGTCCACCACCTGTGGCAGGTGCCGTTCACCGTCTTCGTCATTGGCTACCTTCTAGTCGGCGTGGTGCTGTTCTTCGGTCCTGTGCAGGTGTGGCTGCTCGCTCCGCTGATCGGCGCTCGACGGCCGAGCCGCGAGGAGCGGGCCGTGCTCGATGCATCGTGGCGGTCTGTGCTGCAGGCCAATCGCCTGTCACAGCGGCGTTACGCATTGGTGGTCCTCCCGGCCGACGATCTCAACGCCTTCGCCTGTGGCGGGCACCTCGTGGTCGTAACCACCTTTGCGCTCGAAGCACTGCCACGCGACGAACTCTCCGGAGTGCTGGCTCACGAGTTGAGCCACCACCTCGGCTTCCACACCATCGCCTTGACGATCAGCCAGTGG
>JBDSMK010000104.1:0-7610 GCA_039915905.1 Ilumatobacteraceae bacterium | reverse complement strand
CCCGGTGGGCGCGGACTGGCGGGCCGACCCGGGAGCGATGGCTGCCGCCGTCGACGACGCGACCGTGCTCGTCGTCGCCTCTGCGCCGCAGTATCCGCAGGGCGTGATCGACGACGTGCCGGCGATCGCTGCGATCGCCGCTGCACGGGACATCAACTGCCACGTCGACGCGTGCATGGGCGGCGTCACGTTGACCTACTTGGCGCGCCTCGGCCAAGCCATCAAGCCGTGGAACTTCTCGGTTCCCGGGGTCACCAGCATCAGCGTCGACCTGCACAAGTACGGATACACCGCCAAGGGTGCCGGTGTGCTGATGCATCGCAACAAGACGCTGCGCAACTATCAGGCCTTCGTCACCGACAACTGGCTGGGCGGCACGTACGGTTCGTCGGGGATCCTCGGTACCAAGAGCGGCGGCCCGATTGCCGCCGCCTGGGCGGTTATGCATTACCTCGGCGACGACGGCTACCGGCGCGTCACGGCCGCCGCCCGTGCCGCGTGCATCGAGCTTGCCGCAGCAGTGCGTGACACGCCCGGGCTGACACTCCTTGCCGAACCGGAATCCACCCTGCTGGCCTTCGTCGCCTCGCAACCCGAACTCGTAGATGTGCATGCTGTCGGCGACGCTCTGTGGCGCCGGGGTTGGTACGTCGACCGCCAGGGGCCGCCCTCGTCGTTGCACTGCATGGTCAACGCCGTGCACACCGGTCACATCGCCGAGTTCGTCGACGCGCTCCGTGCCTCGCTTGGCGAAATCCGTGCTGCGGGCGCCGCTGTTTCAAGCCCTCCCGGCGTATACGGCACCATCGATTGACGCGGCGCCCTACTCAGACCGGGTATTGTCTGAGGTGCCGCATCACCCGGTCGGGAGAGCCGCCGCCGCAGCCAGCGTCGGGGCGCCGAAGGAGCAACCTCCCCGGAATCTCTCAGGCCAACGGACCGCCCGGGTAGGCAAAGCTGGAAAGCAGCCGGCCCGTTCCAAACGGGTGCGTCTCGCCGACGGGGAAAGCGCTGACGACGGTTCACCGTCGCCGACGTGGAAGCTCTCAGGCACCATCGACAGCTGGGGAAGCCAACTTGGCCGCGCCAGCTCTCGGAGGTTCCCATGCCCATCCGCCCATCGCTCACCGAACTAACTGCCGCCGACGACTTCGTCGGCCGTCACATCGGTCCTGACGGCGACGACCAGGCGGTGATGTTGAAGGTGCTCGGATTGAGTTCGCTGACCGAACTACTCGACGAAACCGTGCCGGCCGCTATCCGGATGGATGGAATGCTGCCATTACCAGGACCGCGCAGCGTCGAGGACGTGCTCGGCCAGTTGAAGGCCCTGGCCGGCCGCAACGAGCGCCGCACGAGCCTGATCGGGATGGGCTACTTCGGCACCATCACCCCACCTGTCGTAGCCCGCAACGTGCTCGAGAACCCGGCGTGGTACACCGCCTACACGCCGTACCAGCCGGAGATCAGCCAGGGCCGCCTGGAGGCGCTGCTCAACTTCCAGACGATGGTCTGCGAGCTCACCGGATTCGGGATCGCCAACGCGTCGCTGCTCGATGAGGCCACCGCGGCGGCGGAGGCGATGACCATGGCGCGGCGGCTGTCGAAATCGCCCAGTGATCGCTTCATCGTGCATCACGACACCCATCCGCAGACAATCGCAGTGCTGGCCACGCGCGCAGAACCGGTGGGCATCGATCTGGTGATAGGCACGGTCGCCGACGTTGCAGTGGACGGAGGCTGCTTCGGTGCGCTGTTCAGCTTGCCGACATCGTCAGGAGCGATGACCGACTGGCGCGGCGCGATCGCCGAGGTTCACGCCGTCGGTGGCCTGGCAGTGGTGGCAACCGACCTGCTGGCGTGCGTTCTCACGGTTCCACCCGGCCACATCGGCGCCGACATCGCGATTGGTTCGGCACAGCGGTTCGGCGTGCCGATGGGTTTCGGTGGCCCGCATGCGGCGTTCATCGCGGCCAGCGAGCAAGTTGCCCGGGCCCTGCCCGGCCGGCTCGTCGGGATCAGCACGGACACTGCCGGAAGACCGGCACTGCGGCTCGCTCTGCAAACTCGCGAGCAGCACATCCGCCGTGAGAAGGCCACGTCCAACATCTGCACGGCACAGGTTCTGCTGGCGAACATCTCCGCGTTCTACGCGGCGTGGCACGGTCCTGACGGGCTGCGGCGGATCGCCGAGCGAGTCCACAGGTTGACCTCCATCGCCGCTGCGACGCTGATCAACGCCGGGGTTGGGGTGGTCAACGAAACGTGGTTCGACACTCTCCAGGTCCGCGTCGATGTCGCCAATGCACACCGTCGCGCCGATGCATCTGGCATCAACCTGCGCCACGTCGATGAACGCACGATTGGAGTCAGCTTCGACGAGACCTCAACGCTCAGTACCGTGCACGCGGTCCTCGCTGCGTGTGGGGTCGTGATCGCGCTGAACGACTTGCCGGACGACGCTCCCGACGGGCTCGACGAGCGACGCCGCGACCAGTTCCTCGCCCAAGCAGTGTTCAACCGATACCACAGTGAGCACGAGATGTTGCGCTACCTACGCCGCCTGGCCGACAAGGACCTGGCACTCGATCGCACGATGATCCCGCTCGGGTCGTGCACGATGAAGCTCAATGCCACCGCCGAGATGGTGCCGATCACCTGGCCGGAGTTCGCAGATGTACACCCCTTCGCGCCTGACGAGCAGACCTCTGGCTACCGCTCGATGATCGGCCAGTTGGAGCAGATGCTCGCGGCAATCACCGGGTACCACGCCGTCAGCCTGCAACCGAACGCCGGGAGCCAGGGAGAGCTGGCCGGGCTACTTGCAATCCGCGCCTACCACCGCAGCCGCGGTGAAGGAGATCGATCGGTGTGCCTCATCCCTTCCAGCGCTCACGGAACCAACGCCGCCAGCGCCGTAATGGCTGGGATGAAGGTCGTGGTGGTGGCCTGCGATGACGGCGGCAACGTGGATCTCGCCGACCTGCGTGCCAAGGCCGAAAGGGCCGGCGACCGTCTCGCCGCTGCGATGGTCACGTACCCGTCCACCCACGGCGTGTTCGAGGTCGGCATCGGCGAGTTGTGCGAGATCGTGCATTCCTGTGGCGCGCAGGTATACGTCGATGGGGCCAACCTCAACGCCCTGGTGGGCCTCGCCCGGCCAGGGGTCTTCGGTGCCGACGTCAGCCACCTCAACTTGCACAAGACGTTCTGCATCCCCCACGGTGGGGGCGGACCGGGCGTCGGTCCTGTGGCAGTTCGGGAGCACCTTGCGCCGTTCCTTCCCGGCCATCCCCTGGGCGGCGTCGATCAGCCAGTCGGACCGGTTGCCGCTGCCCCGTTCGGATCAGCTGGAATCCTGGCGATCCCCTGGGTGTACATCGCACTGATGGGGGCGACAGGGCTACGCGATGCCACCGCCGCTGCCGTGCTCAACGCCAACTACGTGGCGACCCGACTAGACCCCTACTTCCCTGTGCTGTACACCGGCGAAGCCGGCCGAGTCGGCCACGAGTGCATCGTCGACCTTCGCCGACTGACCCGCGAAACCGGCGTCACCGTCGTCGACGTCGCCAAACGGCTGATCGATTACGGCTTCCATGCTCCGACGATGAGCTTTCCTGTGACTGGAACATTGATGATCGAACCAACCGAGAGCGAAACGCTGCGAGAGTTGGACCGCTTCTGCGATGCGATGATCGCGATCCGCTCCGAGATCGACGAGGTCGCCAACGGCGTCTGGCCGCTCGAGAGCAGCCCGCTGCGGATGGCCCCGCACACGGCCGAGGATCTGCTCGGGCCGTGGGAGCGACCCTATTCGCGCGAGCTCGGCGCCTACCCGCTGCACACGTTGCGAGCGGCGAAGTACTTTCCTCCGGTGTCGCGCATCGACGCCGCCTACGGCGACCGCAACCTGGTGTGCAACTGTGATCCGCTGGAGGCCTACGACACCACACTGTGACCCGTTGCACTAGCGTTCTTGCATGGCTGAGAACACCTCCGGAGGGTTTGGCGACCTGTTGGGTCTGTTCGGCGGGATCAACCCGCTCGGCGGCATCTCGAAGAGCATCGGACAGTTCCAGAAGGGCGTCAACGACTTCCTCGCCACGGTGGAGAACTTCAACGCCACGCTGGAGCAGTTCAACAGGCTCGCGGCACGGCTCAACGACCTCCTCGATCTGGTGGACGAACCGGTGCGCGCTTTCGTGCCCCAAATGACGCGCACGATGCACTCGGCAGACTCGCTGGTCGAGAGGCTCAGCGGACCTGTCGAGATGGTCGCCCCCGGGTTGACCAGGCTCGCCGAGACGTTGTCAGCACCGGTGCTGTCGACGCTGCCTCGTGACCTCGCCGATTTCGTCAACTCGTTGGGAGATTTGGCCAGACGGATGCAGCCACTGGGGCAGATGGCCGAATCAGCCGGAAGCCTGTTCAGCAGGTCGCCTTTCGGTGCGCTGCTGGGCAGCACGGCACCTGCATCGAGCCGGCGGACTACGTCAGCCAACACGTCAGACAGCAACAGGGCAACGACGAGCACCGCAACAGGAACGCCTGCGGACTACATCCACACCGACGACACGAGTTCCAATGTCACGGCTACCAATGTCACGGGTTCCAATGACACGGGTTCCAATGACACGGCTGCAAAAGCCCGGGCAACGGGCACTTCCGCGATCGCCGGTGGTGCCGCGGAACCCAAGAAGGCTCCTGCGAAAAAGGTTCCTGCGAAAAAGGCTGCCACCAAGAAGGCTCCGGCGAAGCGCACCGCGACTAAGCGGACACCACGCGCCTCCTAGCGTTTGGCGACGAACGGAGTCGCGACCACGCGACCATCGATCGCGGTGCCTCGTACGTCTACCCGGACTTCGGTTCCCTCCGCAATCCCGGGGGGTAGAAAGCCGAGTGCGATGCCGTGGCCAAGCACAGGTGAGAAGTTGCCGCTGGTGATCGACCCGATGATCCGGCCGTCCATCGAAACCGTTCCATCGGCGCGCGGCGGACGCCGACCCTCGGTGGCGATTCCGTAGAGCAGCCGCTGTGGACCGCGCGCCCGCTCGGCGAGCAATGCCTCACGTCCCCGGAACCGAGGTTTGTCCCACGCCACGACCCAGCCGAGGCGGGCCTGCAATGGAGTGATCCCTGGACCGAGTTCGTGGCCGTGCAACGGCAAGCCGGCCTCCAGACGCAACGTATCGCGAGCTCCGAGACCTGCCGGCACTATTCCAACCGAACGGATCGCAGCCCACAGGTCGGACGCGGCTGACGCGGGCACCGCGATCTCCACGCCGGACTCCCCGGTGTACCCGGTGCCCGCAACAGTGCAGGGCACTCCCCCCCAATCCAGCACGGCAACCCGAAAACGTCCTACAGCAGATGCCTCCGGAAAGACGTCGGCGAGGCGCCGCTTGGCCTCCGGACCCTGCACGGCGAGCACCGCTCTGGTGGTGGTGGTCTCGGTTCCGCCGATGGCGTCGCGCACTCGCTCAGTGTTGGAGGCGTTCGGCATCACGTCGAACACACCGTCCGCCAACCACCACACGATGATGTCATCTAGTACGGACGCATCGGTCTCATCGAGAAGGTGGGTGTACTGCGCCCTACCGGGAGCGACCTTGGTGAGGTCGTTGGACAACGCTCCTTGGAGGCGCTCCAACGCCTCGGTGCCCTCCACCCGCACGGTGCCGAGGTGCGACACGTCGAACACCACCGCATCGTTGCGGCAGGCAAGGTGCTCCTCGATCGTTCCGCTCGGGTAGGCGAGCGGCATCTCCCATCCTCCGAATGGCACCATCTTGGCTCCCAGGCGACGGTGTACCGCGTCCAGCGGGCTGCGCCCGGCGGCAGCCGAACCGTCGGCACCGCCACCCGACATCAAACCGCCCGACGGTCCATCGGCATGCCAGCGTCCTCGCCATCGAGTCGTTTGATCTCTGCGTCGACGTGCAACTTCACACCGCCGAGGGCCAGGACGTTGACCAGCACGCCCTGACCGGCACGGTTCATCACGTCGATGAGTTGGTCGCCCTCGCAGACCATGACGTCCTTGCCGCTGATCACCAGATGCGCGGCGGCGATGTCGGCGTTCATGTGCTCGCGCATGTAGGTGAACGCCGAACGAACGGATTCGAGTTTGATACCGGCATCGAGAAGACTCTTGACGACACGCAGCTCCAGCAGGTCCTGGTAGCTGTACAGGCGGCGGCTACCGCTGCCTGAGGCCTCGGCCAACGAGGGCCGCACCAAGTCGGTGCGCGCCCAGTAGTCGAGTTGACGGTAGCTGATGCCGATGATGCTCTTGGCCCTGGTACCCGTGTAACCCTGTTCGCCGACCGGCTGATCGTGGGGTTGATCGGCTGCTGGCTGTGTCATCTTCGTCCCCTGCTGATGCGACTGAGCTTGGCACATACAAGCTGGTAACTACCGACGTGTAAGTAACCGCGGGAAGTGTAAAGCCGCTGGTCCAACGTGTCAATCACCCCTTCGCCGCCGCGCTGTGTGAACTCAACCGCCGAAGTCTTCCGGCTTGATCTCGTCAAGGAAGTCGCGAAACTCGTCGAGGATCGCCTCCTCCTCCTGTTCGGCCAGTTCATCGGGCGCGTCGAGCGCAACTTCATCGAGAAGGCTCTCGTTGGCGAAAACTGGTGTGCCGGTGCGAACCGCCAGAGCCAATGCGTCCGAAGGGCGGCTAGAGAGGATCAACGGCTGCGAGCCGCTACGGAGGTGCAGTTCCGCGTAGAACGTGTGCTCGCGGACCTCGGTGATCACCACCGCCTCCAGTTCCGCACCGAGCAGGACGAGCAGGTTGACTATCAGGTCGTGGGTGAGCGGCCGAGGAGGCACAAGACCCTGGATCGCGTTGTGTATCGCTGATGCCTCCGGGTTGCCGATCAGGATCGGCAACAAGCGATGGCGCCCTTCCTGCTCACGCAGCACCACCACCGGTGTGTTGGCTGGCAGCTCCACGCGAACGCCGACGACCTCCATGCGAATCACGCTGTGACTGTACCCGTCCGGCACCGTCCGACGAATCTGCCGGACGTAGATCGTTCAGAACGACGATCCGCCCTCGAGGTGATGGCGAAGCGCTGAATACAAGATAGCGCTGCGTAACTCTGCGCCGAGCTTGGACAACTCGGTGAGCGTCTTCACTGCCTGCTCGCGCGACTGAGGATTGCGTTGGCGCAGCTGCGGCAGGATCAGCTGCTCGAACAACGATGCCTCGCGTTCCGCGGCCTGGCGCCAGGCCCGCAGGTGGCGGCCCTCTACTCCGCGGTGCAGGAAGCCGGCGGCAGCAGTGGCGATGTCGAGATCGGATCCTGTGTAGAGCGCCTGGGTACCGCTCCCCCGCCCGGAAACAAGACCGAACGATTCGATTTCAGCGAGCTGCTCAGCGCTGATGCCAGCAAGCGCGCACAGTTCCACGGCGGAGTAGCTGTCGCGAAAATCAGCCCGCTTGGGCGGCAGCGATGATGATGGTGGCAGCGGAGCCGCTGGTGTCGCTGGGGTTCCAGCCGTCGGTGATGGCAGACCGTCTAGAACCGGGACGCTGTCGCGCGTCTCGCCAGTGTCGCGCTCGCTGACAGCTGGAGCAGCGAGGCGCAGCTGAGCCG
>JBDSMK010000508.1:0-3204 GCA_039915905.1 Ilumatobacteraceae bacterium | reverse complement strand
GGCGGGCCTCTGCCATCTGGCGCAGCCGGCCGATGAGGGCCGTCGGCGAAGCGACATCTTCGGTGCCGATAGCAATCCGGGACACACCGTGCCAGTCGACCGGCACAGGCGTCGCCGGGTCGGTGATCAAGTTGCGGGCCAGTTCGGGCGGACCGCGTCGGGCTACCGAACCGTTGATCGGCGGCGAATCGCTACTTGCCTCGCGGCCACTGTGGCGTTGCCAGCAGGCCCGCACCTGTGCTGCGGCGGAGTGGCTGCCACCGCAGTACACACATGAGATGGCCATCGGTCCGTTCTATCTGCCCGGCCGACTGACCGGGCCGAACTCAGGCTGCCTTGAGGTCGGCGAGCACCTGGGCCCAGCGATCCGGATCGGTCTTGTACGGGGCGTAGAAGCTGATCCGTTGGATCACGTCTCCGTAGCGGCGGTGCAACTCCGGGGCGATCTGCTCCGGCTGGCCTACGACTGCGAAGGTGTTCAACACCTCGTCGTCGATCAGCTTGCCCATCTCCACCCACTTGCCCTGCTTGGAGAGGGTGTTCAACTCGTCTTGCAAGCCGCCCCAACCGTGAAGTTCGAGCACCCCGCGGTAGGCGGGCGTCGAGCCGTAGAAGGCGATCTGCTGGCGAGTGCCGTCGGCGGCCTTGGAGAGCTCCTCATCGTTGCTCCCACTGACCACGAACGACGGCCCGACTATCTCGAAGCCCTCCATCGTCTTGCCTGCCTTCGCCCGACCTCGGGCGAGGGCTGGGATCGTCACCTCACGCAAGTACCGCTCGGTGGTGACGCCGTGGCAGATGAAGCCGTCACACACCTCGCCGGCCACCTCGGTCATCATTTCGCCGACACCTGCAAGGAAGATCTTCGGTACCCCGAATCCGGCGAGGTCGGCCTTGTCCGGCGTGAAGAACGGGGTCATCAGGGTGTGGGTGTAGAAATCGCCGCGGAACTGCAGCGGGGTGCCGTTCAACCAGGTGTCCCAGATCGCCCGAATGGCCAGGATCATCTCCCGCATCCGCGGCGCAGGGTGGCTCCATTCCATGCTGAAGCGCTTGGTGATGTGCGGCTTGATCTGGCTGCCGAGGCCGAGAACGAAACGCCCTTTGGAGAACGACTGAAGGTCCCAGGCGACGTTCGCCAGAGTCATCGGGTTGCGCGCGAAGGCGACGGCGATGGAAGTGCCGAGCTCGAGCGTGGTGGTGTGCTCGGCGGCCAGCAGCAGCGGGAAGAACGGATCGTGCGACGTCTCGGCGGACCACGCTCCGCTGTAGCCCGCAGCCTCGGCCTCACGGGCGCTTGCCCCAGCCTTGCTCAGATCGGTGCTGATTCCTCCGTCGACCTTCACGTGTGTTCCCCTTGAGTCGGCCACCGGCTGTGCGCCGGTATTGGTGGTTGCGACCCTAGTCGCCCTGTTCGCGCAGGTACCTTTCGAGCTCGGCAGCGATCTCGTCGCCACTGGGTATCGCTGCCGAGCCGAGACCAAGGGATTCCTCGGCGCTGGAGTCGTAGAGCTGCTCCAACTGGTGGACCATGCCGATGTGCTCCTCGTTGGCTGAGACAAGCTGGTCGAGCCGCTCGCGTTGGATGATCGCCCCTTGGCGGATGTCCGGTGCGTCGATCAGGATCCCGGTGATCTCGCGCAACCCGCTGAGCAACGCCACCGTGGCCGCCGGGTAACCCATCGAGCTCACGTAGTGCGGTACCTGAGCCCAGATCGTCATCGCCGGGATTTGCTTGTCGAACAGCGCGTGTTCGAGTACGGCGCCCATCCCCGCAGGCACATCGACGCTGTTCTTGAGGTACGGCAAACCGGCCGCGATCTCCTCTGATGGCGAGCTACCGGAGAGTCGCGGCGGTCGGGTGTGCGGCGTGGCGAACGGGTATGCGCCGAGCGCGACCATCTGGGCCACGCCGAGCTCGACCGCCAGGCTCGACACTGCGTCCGCGAAGTTGTGCCAGTTGCTGTCGGGTTCCGGGCCGCCGAGGGTGAGAACGTCAAGGCCGTTCTGATCACGTCCGACCTTCAACTCGGTGGTTGGCCACACCAGCCGGGTGTTCACCCCCTCGCGTAGCTCCATCATCGGTCGTCGGGCTCGATAGTCGACAAAAGTGTCGCTGTCGAAGGTGGCCAGCACCCTCGATGTACAGGCCTCCTCCACTGCGGCGAGCGCAGACGCGGCCGCGGAACCGGCGTCGATCCAACCGGCGAGCATCACCACCAGTGTCGGCGAGGTCAGCTCCGGCAGTGCTTCGTGCAGCCGGTAGGGCGCGGTCACCTCAGCCCTCGCAGGATCTCCTGGGCCCGCGACGCGGCGGCCTCGACCTGCTCGGCGTACGGAGCCAACTCCGCCGGGTCGCGCCGGCCGAGAGCGCCGCCGAGGTACCGGGCATACACACCCTCCATGATGCAGGTCAGCTTCCAGTAGGCGAACGCGGTGTAGAACGGCAGGTCCGAGAGATCGCGGCCGGTTTCCTCGGCGTAGCGGTTGGCGAGGTCGGCGCGGTTCAAGAAGCCAGGCGCACTGGTGGCCGAGCCGGACCATGCCGACGCGTCGTCGCCTGGGCCGGTCCAATACACCTGCAGCATCCCGAGGTCGGCAAGCGGATCGCCGAGCGTGCAGATCTCCCAGTCGAGAACAGCCACGACGGTGCCATCGGCTGCGACCATGCAGTTGTCGAGCCGGTAGTCGCCGTGCACGATCGTCGCCGGACCCTGCGCTGGTATCCGCTGCAACAGTGCGTCGTGGACCTCATCTACTGCGGCGAGATCGCGGGTCTTCTGCGCGTTCCACTGACCGTACCAACGGCGCAGTTGCCGGGCGATGTAATCCTCGTGCCTGCTGAGGTCGGCGAGGCCGACGGCTTCGATGTCCACGGCGTGAATAGCTGCCATCGTGTCGACGACTGACTCACTGGCAGTGCGCCGCGCGGCTGGCGTGAGCGCTGCCTCGGCCGCCTCGATGTCTCGCAGCACGAAGCCGTCGACGAAGCCCATCACGTAGAACGGTGCATCGTTGACTGCCGGGTCGTCGCACAGTCCGAGCGACGTTGGTACCGGCACAGCGGAACCTTGCAGTGCATGGATTATGCGGTGCTCGCGGCCCATGTCGTGCGCACTCGCGAGGCGGCCTGACAGTGGAGGCCGACGCACGACGAATCGGCGCCCGTCAGCACCGCTGACCTTGAACGTGAGGTTGGAATGG
>JBDSMK010000502.1:0-4619 GCA_039915905.1 Ilumatobacteraceae bacterium | reverse complement strand
CGGCAAGCGGGCCATCGAGGAGCAACCGGACCCGTGGCGGACGTGCTTCGAACGCGACCGAGACCGCATCCTGCACGCGTCCGCGTTCCGACGCCTGGCCGGCAAGACGCAGGTGTTCGTGTTCCCCGACGACCACCAGCGCACCCGCATGACACATGCTCTGGAGGTCGCTCAGGTGGCGGTGTCGGTGGCCCGCGCACTCGGCTTGAACGTGGCGCTGGCTGAGGCCATCGCGCTGGGCCATGACTGCGGCCACGGCCCCGGTGGTCACTCCAGTGAAGATGCTCTGTCGCTGTACGTGCCCGGCGGCTACGACCATGCCGTGTGGGGCGCCGATGTGACCCTCGTGCCCCTGAACCTGTGCTCCGAGACGCTCGACGGCATCCGCAACCACTCTTGGAGTCGCCCCGCACCCGCCACGCCGGAGGGTGAGGTAGTCAGCTGGGCAGACCGCATCGCATACGTCTGCCACGACTTCGAGGATGCGGTTGCAGCACGGATCATCGGGCCGGAATCGCTGCCTGCAGTGGTGCGCGACCGTTGCGGTTCACGCCGCAGTCAACAGCTCGGTGCGTTCATCCACGCAATGATCGACGCAGCCGCTTCGACCGGGCGGATCGGAATGGCTGCCCCACAAGCCGAGGCCTTGGCAGAGTTCCGAAGGTTCAACTACGAACACGTCTACCTGCGCCCTGAGTCGCAGGCACAGGCCGCCGCTGTGATCGACCTGTTGCGGGCACTGGTGGAGATGTATGCCGCAGATCCGGCAAGGCTCCCGGAACCGCCTGCCGCGGTGGAACCCGGCAGCGCAGATGCCTTGCATGCCGCAGTGACCTACGTCGGGGGGATGACCGATCGATTCGCCTGCCGCGCCGGGATGGCCGAACTGGGGTGGAGCCGCGAGCGACTTCCCCATGGGATCGACACTCTCGGCTGATCGCCCGTCTCAGCTGGTCGCAGTTGCGGCGACCCAGTTCAGGCGGTTTCGGCGACCAGCGGCTCGACGTCGACGACCTTGCGGCCCTTGCGCTCGCCGAACTTCACTGACCCGTCGAGTAATGCGAACAGGGTGTCGTCGCCACCGATGCCGACGTTCTTTCCGGGGTGGAACTTGGTGCCACGCTGACGCACGATGATCGTGCCTGCCGCGATCTTGCTGCCACCGAACACCTTCACACCGAGACGCTGAGCGTTCGAGTCGCGGCCGTTGCGGGTAGACCCGCCACCTGTGGTCTTCGACATGGTTCGCTCAGCCCTTCGTGATTGAGGTGATCTCGACTACGTGGTAATGCTGCCGGTGCCCAAAGCGACGGCGCTGATTGGTGCGCCGCTTGTAGGTGAAACCGTCGATCTTCGGACCCTTGGCCATACCGACCACCTTGGCCTTGACCGCGGCGCCCTGCAACTGGTCTGGCGTGGCAAGAACGGTATCGCCATCCACCACCAGCACCGGAGTCAGCGACACCTCTGTGCCCTGCTCGGCGTCGAGCAGTTCGACATGGATCTGCTCGCCCTCGGCGACTCTGGATTGTTTCCCACCTGATGCGATCACAGCGTACATAGCTCGCCCAATCTACTGGCTGGAAGGTGCGCGGCCAACCCGCCCGACAGCACCGAAGGGCATGTCACCAGCCCTCAGTCGATCAGCGCATGGTCGATGAGCACGCCACGGCCTTCGCACGCCGGGCACTGATCGGCGAAGTTCACCAGCAGACCCTCGCCGATGCGCTTGCGGGTCATCTCCACGAGACCGAGCTCGGTGATGTCGAACACCTGTGTGCGGGTCTTGTCGCGAGCCAATGCAGACCGGAACGAGTCGACCACCTGGCGGCGGTTCTCCTTGATCTCCATGTCGATGAAGTCGATCACTACGATCCCACCGATGTCGCGCAGGCGCAGTTGCCGTGCAACCTCCTCGGCTGCCTCCAGGTTGTTGCGGAACACGGTTTCCTCGAGGTTTGTCTTGCCGACGTTCTTGCCGGTGTTGACGTCGATGACGGTGAGCGCCTCGGTGTGCTCGATGATTAAAGAACCGCCACTGGGCAGCCACACCTTGCGATCGAGGGCCTTATGCAGCTGCTCGTGAATGTGGTGATGCTCGTACAGCGGCAGACCCTCCACGTCGCTGTCGAAGTAATCGACCCGGTCCGCCAACTCCGGGTTGAACGCCTGCACGTAGTCACGGACGTCTTCGAATAGCCGCTGGTCATCGATGATCACGCCGCGGTACTCGGAGTTGAACTCCTCCCGGATCACTCGCACCGCCAGCTCCGGTTCGCGGTACAGCAACGCCGGGCCGTGCGAACGCTTGGCCTTTGCCTCGATAGCCAGCCACTGGTCGAGCAGTCTGGTCATGTCGGCGCGCAACTCGTGCTCGGTGGCATGTTCCGCGGCTGTGCGCACGATCAGGCCGTGCTCGTCCGGCTTGACCCGATCGAGTATCGCGCGCAACCGCTTGCGCACATCGTCGGGCAACCGCTTGGAGATGCCATATGTCTTGGAGTTGGGTATCAGCACTACGAATCTTCCGGGCAGCGACACCTCCTGAGTGAGTCGCGCCCCCTTGGCCCCGATCGGGTTCTTGGTCACCTGGCACACGAGCAACTGCTTGGCGTGCAGCATCTGCTCAATACGCGGCTGGCCCGACTTCTCGACGATGTCCTCGGCGTCGTACTGCACGTCGCCGCGGTAGAGAACCGCGTTCTTGGGCGTGCCGATGTCGACGAACGCAGCTTCCATGCCAGGGAGAACGTTCTGGACCTTGCCGACGTAGATGTTGCCGTGGATCTGGCTGACGTCGTCGGCCGGACGGCTGACGTAGTGCTCGATCAGGTTGCGGCCTTCGAGCACTGATACCTGGGTGAGCGACGGGCGGACCTGCACGCACATCAGGTACCGGCCGATTGGACGTCCATTGCGTTCGCGCCCGCGACGCTTGTCGAGTGCCTCCTCGTCGAGCTGTGACGGTCGAGGTGTCGTCGGACTCACCGGCTGACCAGCTCCAGAGCTCCGCCGGCGGGCCTTCTTCGGTGCGTCCGGCGAGACCGAGCCAGGATCGCTCCGGCTCCCGGTCTGTGTCCCGGTCTGTGTCCCGGTCTGTGTCCCGGTCGTGTCGGTCGCTGCGGATCCCTTGGCCCGACTGCGCGACCGAGACTTGACAGACGCAGCCGCATCATCGAGGCGAGCCGCCTGCGGGGCTGCCTCCGGGGCTGGGCGGGTGTCGCCGATCTGCGGCTTGCGCACCAACGCTTGGTTCGCTGCGGCCAACGAAGGCCGGCCCTCGCCGATGCGCTCCGGTAGTTCAGGCCGAGTGTCGGATGCCAGGCGCGGGGCGCGTGCGGCCCGCGCCGGCTTGCGTTCGGCGGCCGGATCGACGCCAGCAACGTTGGTCCCGACAACGCCGGCGTCAGCGCCAGGCTCGCTGGTCGCATGGGGGCCGGTCACATGGGGGCCCGTCGCATTATCGACGGATGCTGCCGCGTCGGCGACGATGGCAGGAGTGGCCAGCTGATCGGCGTCGGCGAACCCGTCGGCGACCTCGAGCCCGTCGTCGACCTCGAGCCCGTCGTCGACCTCGATGACGCCGTCAATGGACGATCGCTTGCGGTTCTTGCCACCGCGTGAGCCGCGGCGGCGTTTGCGGTTGGCAGCCGAACGCACCGTCGGCTCTCCGAGATTCTCGGCGCCTTCGATCACCGGCGAAGCAGTTTCGGTCTCGAGCCCTGTGGCTTCGGCCGCGGTTCGTGGTTTGGATTGGGTCTCGGCCGCTCGCGATTCGGCTGCTTCGAGCGACGTGGTCTGGTCGTTGTCCATGTTTTGAGAATCCGATGGTCGTGGCATCACCCAGGAGGCAGCCGCCGATCCAATCCCGCACTCGCACACTGCGGAGGGTGGCGCTCTCCTCGCTGGATGCCGGTGCTGTGGCACCGTGATCCCTGGCATCCTACCTGGCTGACGTGGCCGCCCAAGGGACCACCGCTGCCGCACCGTTCACCGGTATCGGCGCATGTGCACGTTCTGGACGAGGCCCATCATGATGAAGAAGGCCACCAATCCGGATCCACCGTAGGAGACGAACGGAAGTTGCAGACCGGTGATCGGCATCACACCTAGTGTCATCCCGATGTTCTGGAACACCTGCCACAACAGCATCGTGAACACACCAGCGCATACGTAGGTGCCGAACATGTCGCGCGACAGATGGGCGATCCGCCAGATCCGCACCAGCAGAATGATGAACAGACCGATCAGGGCGGCTCCACCGATCAGTCCGAACTGCTCACCGACTGCGGAGAACGGGAAATCGGCCCATTGCACCGGGATGTCCTTGGACATCGTGATCGGACCCTTCAACCAGCCCTTTCCCGTGATCCCACCGGTGGCCACGGCCTTGATCGCGTTGGTGCCCTGGTAGCACAGGTCGGATACGTCCTTGGAGGCCTTACCTGAAAGGCACTTGTCGCTGTTCAAGAAGATGACGATGCGGTTCCACTGGTAAGTGTTGACCAACCCGGAGAGCTTCGCGGCGCCGACGGTCGCTGCCGAGAGAACTGTGATCAAGGCGATGTACCTCGGCTTTGCGCCGGCCACGAGCAACACCCCCATCGCCATCGCGATCA
>JBDSMK010000441.1:0-5076 GCA_039915905.1 Ilumatobacteraceae bacterium | reverse complement strand
GCGTTGGTGACCGTGAGGACGGAGCCGACAAGGAAGGCGGCAAGGTCCTTCGACGACCCTGGGCGCGTCGACAATATGAGCATTCCCAAGGCGAAGCTGCCGGCCAGCACCACGCCGATCACCGATGCGTCATCGAGAACCCGCCCGCCGCCACCGAGCAGCACGGCGGCCACGACCACCAGCCCGAACACGGTGCCGCCGAGGAAAAGACTGATTCCCAGCATCGAGGCGATCACCACGCCGGGGAACGTTGCATGCGACATCGCGGTGACGAAGAACGGCAGCCGCCGCAATATGACGTGCACGCCGACAACGCCCGACACAAGGCCTGTGATCAACGCTTCGAGCAATGCCTTGCGGAACAGCGGCGACTGCAGGCTGTCGACGAGATGGTTCATCCGGTTACCTGCAGACCGGTCACCTGCAGACCGGTCACCTGCAGACCGGTCACCGGGAGTTCGGCCACCGAGTTACTGATCGCCGCTGTCGCGGCGTGCTGTGTTCCGAAGCTGCGCCGTCCCCGGCGATTGAAGAGACGCCAAACCGCTCGGCCCGCCGCCACCGCCACGAATCCAATCGTCAACACCGTCACCACCGTGGCGCCGGCGGCCAAGCGCCAGCCGTGATGCACCGAGCCGGTGTAGCTGAGCGCCAAGCCGAGCCATCCGCCGACAGCGGCGAATGCCACCGCGACAACCATCGCCGACCAGATCCGACGGCACAGCAGTCGGGCCGCGGCGGCAGGCGTGACGATCACGGCAACCACCAAGACCGTGCCCATCGCCCTGATCCCGGCCACCACGGCCAGCGCGATGACCACGTTGAGCACAAGATCGAGGCGAGCGACCGGGTAGCCGAGGGCCTGCGCCCCGCCGGGGTCGAAGGCCCGCAGTACGAGCTCCTTGTGCAGCACCGCCAGCACGATCAGACACGCCGCGGCGACCACCATCGTGTCGATCAACTGGCGCTGGTCGACCGCCAGGACACGACCGAACAACAGCGCGGTGAGGTCCGACTGGAAACCCCGACGGCGCGATACCACTACCACCCCAGCCGCGAAGAACACGGCGAACAGCACGGCCATCGCCGAATCGTGATCGACGCGCTGTTGACGGCCGAGCAAGGTCAACAGCACAACCGAGAGCATCGCGGTGGACAACGCGCCGATCATCAAGGACTGCCCAAACGCAAACGCCACGGCGATGCCTGGAAACACTGTGTGCTGGACAACTTCGGTGAGGAACGCCAGACGGCGCAACAGCACGTGAACACCTACCACGCCCCCGACGATCCCGAGCAACACCATCTCCGCTATCGCCCGGCGCATGTACCCCGCCTGGAACGGTTCGATCAACAAGGAGTGCATCGTGGCGGACCTGGTCAGTGGGCCAGCAACGTGGCGCCGTCTTCGAGAAGCAGCGCGGATGCTCCGTAGGTGGCCTTCAGCCGGTCGGCAGTTAGGGCATCGGCGATCGCTCCGAAGGCGACCTGATGACGATTGAGCAGACACGCGTCGTCACACGCGAGATGCGCCACCGACAGGTCATGGGTGCTCATCACCACCGCCACGCCGCTGCTGCGGAGATGGGATAGGACCGACAACAGTGACTCGGTGGTGGTCGCGTCGACGCCGTTGAACGGCTCGTCGAGAAGCAGCAGTCTGGCTTCCTGAGCGACCGCGCGGGCCAACAGGACGCGTTGTCGCTGACCGCCGGACAGCACTCCGAAGCGGTCGGCGGCGCGATCGGCGAGGCCTACCTCGCCAAGTGCGTCCATCGCTGCCCGGCGGTGGGACCGATCGGGACGACGGCCCCACCCGACCAATCGGTATCGACCCATCAGCACGACCTGTAGCACGCTGACTGGGAACTCTCGGTCGAGTTGGTCGGCCTGTGGAACGTAAGCGACTCGTCGGCGAGCCCGCGCCGGGCTGGTGCCGAGCACCTCGATCGATCCGGCTACCACCGGCACCAGCCCCAGGATCGCCTTGATCAGCGTGCTCTTGCCCGCACCATTGGGCCCGATTAGGGCCAGCGACCCGCCTGCGCGCACCGAGCCGGTGACCCCACGCAATACGGGATCCCGGTCATAGGCCGCGGCGACACCATCGAGAACCAGAGCCATTTCCACCTCGGTCATCGTCGCGCCAAGCCTCTCGTGTCAGGTTGTCGAGTCATCGCAGGTTGTCGACGATCGTCCGGGTGTTGTGGGCTTCCATCTTCAAGTACGTGTCGGCGTCGCTGCCGGGCAGGCCGAGGCTGTCGCCATACAGCGAACCGTTGCCCGCAACCACCTTGACACCGGCCTCACGCCCGATTGCTTCGGCGGTCTTCGGTGGCAGTGCGGCTTCCGAGAACACTGCCTTGACCCCCTCCGCTTTGATTTTGGCGACCAATGCGTTGACATCGGCCGGGGATAGCTCGGACTGGGTGTCGAAACTGGGTATGACCGAGCCGACGTAGTCGAGTCCGTAGCGCTGCACGTAGTAGCCGAACGCGTCGTGGTTGGTGACCAGTTTGTTGTTCGTCAACGTGTCGATCTGCTGCCGGTTGTCTTGATCAAGGGTGTCGAGTTGAGCGGAGTAGCTGGCGAGATTTGCCCGGAACGTGTCGGCGGCTGCTGGATCGGCGGTCTCCAGCGCGGTCGCGATGTTGGCGACCATGATCTTCACGTTGCTCGGGTCGTGCCAGATGTGTGGGTCACCTTCGTTGTCACCGTTGCTGGCGTGCCCACGCCTGATCACCACTCCGGTACTGGAGTCCACGACGATGCCGCGTGGCGATGCGCTCCTGATCGTTTCATCGAACCACTTCTCCAGACCAACGCCGTTCTTGACGATCACGTCGGCGGCGGCGATGGCCTGCATGTCGGCCGGCGTTGGCTCGTAATCGTGTGGGTCGACGTTCGGCTTCAGAACTGCATAGATCTTGACGTTCCGCCCACCGATGTTGGCGACGAGGTCTGTGACAACGGCGGTGGTCGTCACCACATCGAGTACCCGACCCTGTGCCGCGCCACCATCCGTCGCTGAGCCGGCGGGCGCGGAGACGCCGGTGGCGCCGCTTTGGCTCGCGCATGCCACTGCGACCAGGCACAGAACCACAAGTGCGGCGATCATGGCGGACCGGCGCACGGCGGACCGTTTGATCGAGTTCGCCGGAGTGGTCCACATCGGTATCTGATATTACAAGAACGATTCTCGTTTTGAGTCAAGGGGCACGCTGTTTGTCAGATTCGACGAACGCCGCCGCGCCGGCGGACCCTTACCAGATCAACGATGTGGGCAACGAAATCGCTTCGCTGGATCACGCTCCAACGTGTCGGCCACACTCGCCTTATGAACACCACCTTGATCTACCCACCGCGCACGCTCGCTGATCTGATCTCACGTCCGTCGGATCGCATCGCGAGGATCGCGCTCGACACCTCGCTAGTTCTGGGCGGCGCGACCCTCACAGCTGTGATGGCACAGGTGGCCGTTCACCTCGGTTTCACGCCGGTGCCGGTGACCGGGCAGACATTGGCGGTGCTGCTTACCGGGACCGCTCTCGGATGGCGACGCGGTGCGCTGTGCCAGCTGCTCTACTGGGCGCTCGGGATGATCATGCCGGTGGCCTGGTTCGCTGGTGGCGAACACGGGTGGCAGGCGGCCACCGGCGCAACAGCCGGATACCTCGTTGGATTCGTAGTGGCGGCAGCCGTAGTCGGGTACCTCACCGAGAAGCGCCAGGACCGCTCACTGTCAACCTCCTTGCCGGCGATGTTGGCGGGCAGCGCGTTGATCTACTTGTGCGGGGTGCTGTGGCTGGCCCACCGGCTCGACCTCCCCGTCACCGGTGGCACCTCGAACGCCGTCGATCTCGGTCTCACCCCGTTCCTTGCCGGCGACCTGATCAAGCTGCTGATCGCCGGAGTGGCTACTCCAGTCGCTTGGAAACTGGCCCACCGTCCAGTTCGCTGAACCACTTCGATCAGCTGGTCAACAAGCGAAAGGCCCCGTTCCGATTGCTCGGAGCGGGGCCTCTTGCATGTGATCAACGGGTGGAGGTGAGGGGAATTGAACCCCTGGCCTCAACAGTGCGATTGTTGCGCTCTGCCAACTGAGCTACACCCCCGTTGGGCGTTCGAAGTGTAGCGGTGACCTGCGTCCGCCACCTCGATCAGGCGGCGTGGTACCAGTGCGATTCACCGTACTGGCGGTCGAGGTCTTCGTTGCGCAACTGGACCAGCTTGTAGCAGTAACCCATCAATGCGAAGAACGAAAGCACGAATACGTACATCATCGTCGCCGCCTTGGTGGAAGCAAACAGGAACAACGACAACCCGAACGTGACCACCAGCAGGAACAGCACGTTGGCACGGCGACGGCGCATCATCTCGCGCTGCGAAACCCGTCGGGGCGCAGTCCGAGCGTGGTGGGACCGCGTGGGAGTGTGACGTTCGACCGGCACCGCGTGGACAGGCTCGCGGCCGCGCATCCCGATGGACGCAGCTGACCTGCTCAGGGTACGTGGTGACGACGCCGGACGGCCTGGGGCAGATTGGGTGAGCGGGCGGCCCATCGAGCGCATCGGTGTCATACCCCTGGTGGGTACGACACGCTGCAACGCCGAAAGGTGCCGACGAAAGTCAGTGACAGAGGAGCCGGGCCGGTTTTCCAGACGGGACCTCAGCATCGGAGGGATGACAACTGCGGCCCAGGCGGCCGCAACGGCGAGAAGGATGATCTTCCCCATGGTTAGCGAACTCCTCGTTGGGGCATCTGCTGTTGCATGGCAATCCGTTGCATCTTGTTCACGCGGTCTGCTTCTCCCGTGAATCGACCGACGCCCTGTGGATATCTGGGCGTAGCGATTCTCTAGCTCGGCGGTTCATTACGGTTCTACTACGTTCGTAACAGTAGCTGCAACGCTACCAGCGCGGCGGTAGGTCCCGCTGCGACCCCCGGTCTTCTCCCACAGGGCCAATTCGCCGATGACCATCCCTCGATCCGCTGACTTGCACATGTCGTAGATCGTCAGCGCCGCTACGGAACAGGCGTGCAGTGCCTCCATCTCGACCCCGGTGCGGTCAACG
>JBDSMK010000396.1:0-2674 GCA_039915905.1 Ilumatobacteraceae bacterium | reverse complement strand
TTATGCCCACGCCGATGAAGATCACCCACACCAGCAGCGAAAGCAGCAGCGGTAGAGCCATGCGCGCCGTGGCCGGCATGTAGATGATCGGCAAGATCCCCGGCGCGTTGCACAGGTAGACGAAGATGAACAGGCTGAGTAGGAACGGGGTCCAGCCGAGACCGTCTTTGCCCATCGTCTCCATCACGATGCCGTTCTCGATGAACTCGACCGAGGTCTCTGCCAGGTTGCGCACGCCCTTGGGCGCGACCATCGGGTCTTTGCGACCCGCCAGCAAGAACACCAGCGATCCGATTACGGCTGCGGCCACCCCGATGAGGGCGACCTTGTTGAACGACGGGAAGAAGTCTTTCCAGCGCAGCAGTGAGTTGATGGGCGGGAACTCGAATCCGAGCACGAGCGTTACCGTTTTTCTTGAGTTACGAGCGGGCGGGCTTTAAGACCGGGATCGGCCAAGGTGATTGCTAGGTACTTCATCTCCCACAGCAGCAGACCGAGGTGCGTGACGATGATGGTCGCTCCGAGGGCCGGAAGGGAAATCCATCCGGCATCTTTCACAAGGATCACAGCGACGAAGATCAGGCCGAGGCGTAGCAGGTAGCCGAACAGGATGGCACCCATCATCATTCCGAGGCTGATGCGCGCGCTGATCGAGATCAGTAACGCTGCCAGAGCGAAGTTGACCAACACGATGGCAACTGCGAACGCACTGGACCAGGCGCCGTGCAGTCCCCAGATGAAACCACAGACCGCGATCAGCAATGGAGACACGATCAGGCCGCGCCGGATGATGTCAGTGGAAATCGACACCTCCGGGGACGGGCCGACCACCGGGCTGTTCATCGCATTGGCCTTGGCCATCGCGCGTTTGTCGGCGGTGCTCTGCAGCGGTACCCCCATCAGGACCCGGACCGAGGCTTGGTGAGTGCGTGACGGTTAGCAGCGCGTTCGGCTTCGAGCTGCTTCATCCTGGCGTCGTAGCCGAACCACATCTTCAATGTCTGACCGACCACGGCGAACACGAACAGGATGATCATGAACACCGGTTTGGTGTCCAGAGCTCTGTCCATCACGTAACCGACACCGAGGAACACGAGGGTCACCAACGCCAGATCCATGCCACGACCGAGGTTGTCGTCGAGGTTGATGGTTTTGCGAGGCAACAGCTTCACGAATGGATCCTGCGGGTGGCGTGTCGGCCACGTCGTTGTGGCGAGCTTGTGAACGCGAACACAATCTAGGGCATCCGCGTCACATCTCCAAACCGACGGCCGAAAGGCTACCTTCGGGAGATGCCCACGGCTCACAACAACGCGGTCGAGATCTACTCCGAGGTGTTCGATCCGCCGGTCGAGGCCGTCGCCGATCGAGCGGCCGCGGCCGGGCCCCGCACGTTGCTCATGGTCAACGGTCTCGGCAGCCAATGCATCAACTACGCAGCCGAATGGTGCCAGATGTTCGCGGCAACAGGCCTGCGTGTCATCCGCTTCGACAACCGCGACGTTGGCCTGTCGACGCACTTCACCGACTCGCCAGTCGGTGCCGCCGGCGAGTGCTACCGCTTGTCCGACATGGCCGCTGACGCCATCGCAGTTCTTGATGCGGCAGGGATCGAAACGGCTCACGTAATGGGGCTGTCGATGGGCGGCATGATCGTGCAAATGTTGGCGATCGAACATCCTAGGCGGGTGGCGTCGATGACCTCGGTGATGTCCACCACGGGCGAAGCGGAGTACGGCGCGGCCACGAAGGAGGCGATGGCGCAGCTCACCGGACCACCGGCCACCGACCGCGAATCACACATCGCCAACTCGATCGCCGGACTGCGTCTGTGGGGCAGCCCCGAGTTCGCCGACGAGGCTCGCTGGACAGC
This sequence comes from Ilumatobacteraceae bacterium, assembly GCA_039915905.1. Classification (GTDB taxonomy): domain Bacteria; phylum Actinomycetota; class Acidimicrobiia; order Acidimicrobiales; family Ilumatobacteraceae; genus JAODBQ01. The sequence goes on along the minus strand of JBDSMK010000396.1, from coordinate 801 downwards.
AGACGCCGGGCGCGCGTTCGACCGATGCTTCGACCCAGCCGGTACCACCCGGCAGTTCATGGCGGTCCGCGCCTCCGGCTCGCGCGCCACCGCGCTGCGCGACGTGCGCACACCGACACTCGTCATCCACGGCAGCCGAGACACGTTGATCGACCCCTCCGGCGGACGGCGGACGGCGGAGCTGATCCCTGGATCTCGGTTCGAACTGATAGAGGGCATGGGCCACGATTACCCGCCGCAGCTCTGGCCACGCTGGGTCGAGTTGATCAGCGGCCACATCGCCGGCTGCTAGCCGGCTGGCAGGCGTTCTGCTGGCAGGCGTTCGGCTGGCAGTTCTGGCGTCAGCTGTCGGACCGGTGATGGTGAAGTTGGGGGCGCAGCACAGTGAACAGGCCTAGGCCGATTGCAGCGGCGCCCACGGGGATGTACGACACATCGCTACCCGTGAGAACCGGGTACAGCACGACCGTTGAGAGCAGCGCGGTCCAAGCCCACAGGATCAGCACGCTGCGGCGCTGACCATGGCCGAGGTTCATCAACCGGTGGTGCAGGTGGCCCTTGTCGGCGGTGGTCAGCCCCTGGCGACGACTCGCCCGGCGGATGATCGCGAACAGCGTGTCGATGATCGGTACACCGAGGATGAACAGTGGCACCAGCAGCGGGGCGAAGAAGAAGTACGACTGGCCTGGCAGCGTCGGCGTGGACGGGTCCGCACGCCCACCGACGACGCTGGTGCTCGCGGCCATCAACAGCCCGAGAAGCAGCGCACCGCTGTCGCCCATGAAGATCTTGGCCGGGTTG
>JBDSMK010000383.1:0-3053 GCA_039915905.1 Ilumatobacteraceae bacterium | reverse complement strand
AGCTGAAGTCGATGGGCGTTGATGCCTCGTTGGCGAAGCGCCCGCACTCCGTGGGCATTGATGTCGAAGGCAACTAGCCCCATCCGGGCTGCATCGACGGTCAGATCGAACCACCGGGTCCCCGGCTGCTCGGTGCAGATGCACACACTGGCAGCGGCGGCAAGCTGCATTTGGCGGCGAGGTGCCGAATGCAGTTCAAAGAACTCGTGTGGCGCCACCACCAGGTTCGCGCACCCGTCTGCCTCGGGCAGCCCGTCGCGGACGACATGTGATTCGCGTCCCGCGAGCACGGCGGCCTCGGCGATCCACGCCGCGATGTCGGCCATGAACTCGTTGCCGCGCGCCGCCACGAAGACGTTCACCGGTGCCATTTCAGTCAGTGCTTCCGAGTGGCGATTCGCAACGCCTTCATCGGCGCCCGACCGAGCTTGCGTGCGGCCCGCCCGGCCACTCCCGCCTTGTCTGGGTGCCGCACGGCGTCACGAAGCGCCTGTCTGATCAGAGCATTGCGGCTGACCTCCGCCGGTAGCGCCTCGGCCATCGCCCGAACCTCACCGCGCCGCTGCAACGACTCAGCGCGCAGCACCGCAATCGCCGACTCTGCTGCCTCCACCCGGCGGCGCAGCTCGGCATTCTCAGCACGCAGACGTTCCAGATCGCTGTCCACCATCCGTGATAAGGATAGGCGGCTATGGAACAGCGCACGGCGGTTTGCCTCGTCGTGCCCCACGGAACCCACCGGCCTGAGCCACTGGCCGTCGCAGTACAGGCTTGCCTGCCGTCGGCCGAGATCTGTGCGCTGTGGTGCGGCGACCCCCAGATGCGGCCGCGGTGGGCTGCTGGATCGCCGTCGCCACCGGCGGGCTGGCAGCGGGTGCTCGCTTCCAACGAACCGCATCGCGCCGAGTGGTGGCTGGCTCTGCACCGCGCGCGCGGGCTGCTAGCCGTCGGCGTCGATCGGGTGGCATTGCTGTGGGTCGGCTCAGTTGCCATCGCCGCGCAGCGCGATGCCGTCGACGCGCTCGTCGCCGGTCGCAACGCCGTTGCAGTGGTGCCACATGTGATCGATCCGGTTCCCGACGACGGGTGCTCGCCAACCGCCGCCGATCTTGCGGCAGCTGGGCCGTACAGCACCAACGTGGCTGCGTTCGTGGCCGACGACGGACAAGCCGCAATCGACTGGCTGCTCACCGCGCTGCGAGACCCGACAGCGGGCGTCGGACAATGCATCGCCGGCGCGGTCGACCGGTTCGGGGCGACGGTGGTGGCCGACGAACGTGTCGGTGCCGGCCCATGGCGTTGGCCCACCGCGGTACAACCGACGTTGTTCGACGTCCCCGGCTACGACCCGGTGCAACCATGGCTGATCGACGGCGCTCTCCAACACCCAGGACGCGTCGAGCTGGCCGGGCGCCCTCGGCGAATGGCAGCGATCGCAGCGGTGGCCGATCAACTGGCCGGACGACGCATCCCGCTGTGCCTACCCGGTGGCCTGCGCCTCGACCCAACGATCCGTCGCCTCGTATCTCGCCAGGACGGCCCGCTGCCCGGGCCGTGGAGCGAGCCTGCCGAGTTCCGCCGGTGGCTCGAGCAGCGTTACTGGCCGGCGCTGCACGCCGACCGCGTCGATCTGCGCCGCGCCTTTCCAGGTCATGACGGCGAGCGCGCCGCGTTGTTCGGTGCGTGGACCGCGGAAGCTTTCGTCGTCGACGACGTGCCGTTCCTGCTGGAACCGTTCGACGCGACGCAAGATGCAGCGCTGTCACAGCTCGAGATGAACTACCTCGGGGCCGACTCCATTGGAGCCTGTGCTGTCGTAGCACAAGACGTCGAGACACGTTCGTCTGAGACACATTCGTCTGAGACACGCTCGTCTGAGATGAGTCGGTTCGATCCGTTCGATGTTGCTGTGCCGACGACAGGTGGCGGGGTGAATCTCGCTGGTTACCTCACCCTGGAGTCAAGCCTCGGCGACGTCGCGCGGCGCTTGCGCGAGGCCCTTCGCCTGGCGGCCGTGCCGGCTGCAGCACTTGCCGTGTACCGCTCTGCCAGCCCGCCGCTGCCCGACGCGCAGCCAACCGACCAGACTGTGCGCTACGACACCTCGTTGGCAGTCGTCACGGCGGACCAGTTCCCAATGCTGCGCAGCGACCACCCCGAACTGTTCGGAGCCACCCGGCGGATGATCGGCTACTGGTTCTGGGAGTTGGAGTACATCCCCCGGCCGATGCGCGCTGCCATCGAACTGGTCGACGAGATCTGGACCGGCTCGCACTTCGTGGCCGACGCCTTCGCTGCTGTTGCACGCGTGCCCGTGCACCACGTGCCGATCCCAATCTTGGAGCCTCGACCCTCCTCGCTGATACGCGACGACTTCGGAGTGTTCGCCAAGTTCGGCGGGCGCACCGTGTTCCTCGTTGTCTTCGACCACTTCAGCATCGCCGAACGCAAGAACCCGGTCGGCGCAATCGAGGCGTTCCGCCGAGCCTTCACCCCCGACGAGGGCCCGATCCTGGTGGTCAAGTCGATGAACGCCTCCAGCCGTTGGGTGTACCACCAGAAGGTGGTGGCGGCGGCCGGCGAGCGGCCCGACGTGGTGCTGTGGGACGAGCACCTCGCTCGCGCCGATCAGATGGCGCTGGTGAGAGACGCCGATTGTCTCGTTTCGCTGCACCGCAGCGAAGGCCTCGGCCTGCACCTCGCTGAGGCGATGTGGCTCGGCACTCCCACCATTGCCACCCGCTACAGCGGCAACCTCGACTTCATGGACGACAGATGCGCGTTGTTGATCGACGCGGAACTGGTCCACGTGACAGACGGCCAGGGGGTGTATCCGGCAGCGGCACTTTGGGCCGACCCCGACATCGACGAGGCAGCGATGGCGATGCGTCGGATCGCGTCCGACGCGGCTCTAAGCACCCGCCTTGCCGCCGCGGCGCGGGAGCGGATGATGCAGCAACCGAGCCTGGCCGACACCGGAAGACACCTCGGCGACCTGCTAGGTCAACGCCTCGATCCGTCGGGCTGTGGCGGTACGGACCGTTGATCGGGGA
>JBDSMK010000351.1:0-2954 GCA_039915905.1 Ilumatobacteraceae bacterium | reverse complement strand
GGCGAGGACGACCAGATCCTGTGCAACTCGGCCGGGATCCCGACGATCTGCCCAATGGACGAGCACGGCCGGTTCACCGCGGATGTCGCCCCGTGGGCCGGAGTGCACGTGTTCGACGCCAATCCGGACGTGATCAAGCGGCTCAAAGGCATGGGCGTAGTGGTTCGTCACGACAGCTATATGCACTCCTACCCGCACTGTTGGCGGTGCGCCCAGCCGTTGGTGTACCGCGCGATCAGTTCGTGGTTCGTGCAGGTCACTGCGTTCCGCGACCGGATGGTAGAGCTCAACCAGCAGATCCGGTGGGTTCCCGAGCACATCAAGGAGGGCAGCTTCGGCAAGTGGTTAGCCAACGCCCGCGACTGGAGCATCAGCCGCAACAGGTTCTGGGGATCGCCGATCCCGGTGTGGAAGAGCGACGATCCGACCTATCCGCGCGTCGACGTATACGGATCGATTGCCGACCTGCAACGTGACTTCGGTGTGCCGGTGACCGATCTTCACCGACCTGACGTGGACCTGCTGGTTCGCCCGAATCCCGACGATCCGACGGGTAAGTCGATGATGCGCCGCGTACCGGAAGTGCTCGACTGCTGGTTCGAATCCGGATCTATGCCGTACGCCCAGGTGCACTACCCGTTCGAGAACCGGGAGTGGTTCGACAGCCACTTCCCGGGCGACTTCATCGTCGAGTACATCGGCCAGACTCGTGGGTGGTTCTACACGCTGCACGTGCTCGCCACGGCGCTGTTCGACCGTCCCTCGTTTCGCGCCTGCGTGAGCCACGGCATCGTTCTGGGCGACGACGGTCTGAAGATGTCGAAGAGCCTCAACAACTACCCGGACCCGATGATGGTCTTCGACACATACGGCAGCGATGCGATGCGTTGGTACCTGTGCAGTTCGTCGATTTTGCGCGGCACGGATCTGGTGGTCACCGAGGACGGCATCCGCGACACCGTTCGGCAGGTGATCCTGCCGTTGTGGAGCACTTGGTACTTCTTGTCGCTGTACGCCAACGCCGAGGGAACGCAGGGGACTGTACGCACCGACAGCACCGACGTTCTGGATCGGTACATCCTGGCCAAGCTGCACGACTTGGTCGTCGATGTCACAGCGGCGATGGATCTCTACGACCTTTTCGGGGCATGCGGGGCGGTGCGCTCGTTCCTCGACGCGATGACCAACTGGTATGTGCGGCGCAGCCGGGCGCGGTTCTGGGCCGGCGATCAGGATGCCATCGATACGTTGCACACCGTGTTGGAGGTGCTCTGTCGCACGCTGGCGCCATTGCTGCCGCTGACCACCGAGGCTGTCTATCGCGGCCTCAGCGGTGCCCGCAGCGTGCATCTCACCGACTGGCCGCTGGCTGCGGAGGTCCCTGCCGATCGAGACCTGGTGGAGGCGATGGACCTTGCCCGCGAAGTGTGCTCGTCCACGCTGCACCTTCGTAAGGTGCACCAGCGCCGGGTCCGCCAGCCGCTCGGCTCGTTGCTGGTTGCCACTGATGGATCGGAACGGCTGCGGCCGTTCCTCGGACTGATCGCCGACGAGGTCAACGTCAAATCGGTGGAGCTGAGCGACAACCTCGCCGAGGTGGCGACCTACGAACTGCAGGTCACCCCGGCGGCTCTTGGACCGCGGCTCGGAGCACAGACCCAGCAGGTGATCAAGGCGGTGAAGGCCGGCGAGTGGCATCGTGAAGGCGACACCGTGATCGTCGGTGGGGTTGAGCTACTGGTAGGGGAGTACAGCCTGCGGCTGGCTGTAGCGGGCGATGGGGCCAGTAGTGCACTCGACCATGGTGCCGGCGTGGTGGTGCTCGATACAGCGATCACCGCGGAACTTGAGGCCGAGGGCGCTACTCGAGACGTGATCCGTCTCGTCCAGCAGGCCCGTCGCGAGGCCGGTCTGCACGTCAGCGACCGCATCGCCCTGACGCTCGGCGTTTCCGAAGCCCTACGTCAGCAGGTCGCGGCACATCTCGACCTGCTGACCGAGGCGACTTTGGCTACTTCTGTGGAGTGGGCTTCGGGTCCATCGACCGGCGAGATCAACGGTGAGTCGGTGCACATCACCGTCGCTCGTGCCTGAGCCGTCCGACGACGGGCGGCCCGAATTGCCGGGATTCCGGTAGCATCGCCGGTTCACGTCGCTCGATGGAGGGTGAGATGGCCACAGCGAAGAAGGCGTTGTCAAGGGGTTCTGCGGCGAAATCATCAGCCGACCCCGTGTTGAAGGCAGCCGTGAGGAAGCCGCGGGCGGCTACTAAGTCCGCTGGGAGAACCACTGCAACGAAGTCGGTATCAATGTCATCAGGTCGCCCTAAAGCGGCCGTTGTGAAAGCAGTCACAGCGAAGAGCTCCGCTTCAGCCGCCTCTGCGGACTCGAGCTCCACCGTTCGACGAGCAGCGAAGCCTGCTGCCGTGAAGTCAGCGTCGAAGACCTCAGGCGTGCGAACGGCCGCCGACAACAACGCGCCGCAGTCCGGGCAGGTGGACGCGGCACTCGTCGTCGACATCACCAGCAGTACCGGCGTCGAGAGCGAGGCGTCGGGATTGGTCCGTAGACCAGTTAGGAGGGCTCCTGCAGCGGTCGAAGCGCAATCGGCGCCGGTGGTGCGCGGAGTCTCCAAGGATGGCGTTGCGTACACCAAGGATTTCGACATCAAGTTCCTCACCACTCAGAAGGCGTTGCTGCTGAGTGAGAAGCAGGCCCTTCTCGGTCAGGCGATTCGCCTCGAAGACGAAGCCAATTCGTTGATCGAGGAGTCGGAGATGGGCGACGTGCAGTTTGACGACGAAGGCGGCGAAGGCGACACCACCGTGGTGGAACGCGAACGCGATCTGGTGCTCTCGGCACAGGCCCGGCAAATGATCACCGAGATCGATGCTGCATTGATTCGTCTCGGTGAGGGCACCTACGGGTACTCGATCGAGTCCGGACGGCCGATT
>JBDSMK010000331.1:0-9066 GCA_039915905.1 Ilumatobacteraceae bacterium | reverse complement strand
TCAGCGGTACGTCGGGGATGAGGCGGTCGAGCACCTCGCGGCCAAGCGAGGGATGTCCCGCAGTAATGCTGGGATCGAAGTTCTTGGCAAGCACCCAACCGGTGGACGGCGGCGCGGCCGAGCGGAGTGCGGCGTGGATGTCGGACTCGGTCGGCGTGGCCATTGGGCTGATGTCCACCCAGTCGGCCATCTGGACCATCACGAAGTGCATGTGTGGATCGATCAGACCTGCGAGCAGGGTGCGGCCATCGAGATCGAGTTGTTCGGTATCGGTCCGACCAGACTGGCGAGCTCAGCGGTCGAGCCGACAGCAACAATCCGACCGTCACGCACTGCCACCGACTCTGTGCTCGGGCGCTGAGTGTCCATCGTGATCACACGCCCGCCCGCGATCACCAGGTCAGCAGGACCCAGCGAGCGAGAGGCTGCAGCCAGACGATTTGGGCGATGGCGCTGCGGGCTTCTGATAGACGAGTGTGATCGGAGGAATTCCGTTGAGTCCCATCGCGAAAGAACAGCGATTGGACCGCAGGCCTCACACATGCGTCGACCATGACCGGCGTTCGGGGAAGCTGGTTACCGACGTGCTTCGCACCTGTCAGGCGCCGGACTAGTCGCCCGGGGTGATGACGACTTTCAGGGCGCCGGTGTCGGCGGCGCGGGCGAAGGTGTCGTAGGCCTCGATCATGTCGTCCATCGCGAATTGATGGGTGACGAACTGAGAGGTGTCGAGTTGTCCGCCGGTGGCCAGTCGCAACAGGGTCGGGGTGGAGTATGTGTCGACCAGACCGGTGGTGATGGTGACAGCACGCGTCCACAGCGTCTCCAGGTGGAGGGTAGCGGGCTTGCCGTGCACGCCGATGTTGGCAACGTGGCCACATGGACGGATCAGTGTGGTGGCGAGTTCGAACGTGGCAGGGATGCCGACGGCTTCTATGGCTACATCGGCTCCGAGGCCGTCGGTGAGTTCCATCACCGCCGCGAAGGCATCGTCACGGCTGCTGTTGACGACCACGTCGGCACCGAATCGTTTGGCCGCGTCGAGGCGGCTGTCGGCGAGGTCGATGGAGATGATGTGGCTGGGACTGAACAGGCGGGCGCCCATGATTGCGGACAGGCCGATCGGCCCCGCACCGACGATCGCGACGACATCTCCCGGTTGGACGTGACCGTTGAGGACGCCGATTTCGTAGCCGGTTTGCAAGATGTCGGCCAGCATCAGGATCTGCTCGTCGGACGCGCCGGCCGGGACTGGATATGTGGACGTGTCGGCGAACGGGACCCGGACGTATTCGGCTTGGGTGCCGTCGATGAGATGGCCGAGGATCCAGCCGCCGCCACCGACGCACTGCCCGTAGCGGGCTTCGCGACAGAAGCGGCATGTGCCGCACGCGGTAATGCACGACACCAGCACGCGGTCACCGACCTTGAGGTTCTTGACGCCGTCACCGATTGTTTGGACGGTGCCGACGGCTTCATGGCCGAGGATGCGTCCGTCGATTACTTCGGGGACGTCGCCTTTGAGGATGTGCAGGTCCGATCCGCAGATCGTGGTCGCGTCCACCCGGACGATTGCGTCCGTGTCGTCGATGAGCTTTGGCTTGGGCACTTCTTCCCAGGCCTTGTTGTTGGGCCCGTGGTACACCAAGGCGTGCATCGACAGCGCGGCTTTGGCGCTGTCGACCGGCGCGCCAGATGTGGGGATGGGGGGTGCGAGTGTGCTCATGACGTTTCTCCTACGTGTGGGAGGCGTCTGGTCCGAACCGGGCGTCTCTCGGTTGTTGTCGTGTGACTACGGGTGTTTACCGATGGTTTGGGTGCCCGAGTACTCAGCTGAGTACAGGGTGCTTGCGGACCAAGTCGCTTTTGGCCCATCGAGCGCCAAATCCCCATGTGCTACCGGCGCCGGCAATACAGGCGATCATCACCAACGTGATCGCGTAGATCAGGTGGTAATCGACGAACGGGTTGACCGACCCGGTGAGTGCGCCGGTGGAGGTGTGACGGGCCATCGGCCACTCGGCTGCCCACATCAGCACCAGCATCACTACGCCGGCAATCGCGCCGAGGCGCAACGCGATGCCGGCGACCAGCGTGACGCCGATGGCAAGCAGGCCGAGCATGAACACCCAGTTGACCAGCCAGTTGCCGGCCAGACTGTGGAACAGGCCCTGGAGCGGGCCGACTTTGACATGCGCGAGGAATCCGAACGTCGGTGAGCCGGAATGGATCCATGCCTGTGACGAGGTGGTGGTGTAGCCGAGCCCGAACGTCTTGTCGAGGAACGCCCACAAGAACGTGAAGCCGAGCAACATCCGGGCCACAGCGACAACTCGTGGGAGAGCAGCAGTGCGTGAGGCAGGTGGTCCTGCGCCGGCACCAGGGCCGTTGCTTGGGTCTTGGTTCTCGTTGGATGAGTGATTGGTGATGGTCGTGAGTGTTGACATGATGCTTCCTTTCAGCGGCTCGCAAGCCGTTCAACTGTTGGATTGTTTTCGCCGGGCCGGATCAACGAATAGTCGGCGCGGACCGTGAATGTGAGTCCGCTGAGGTCGACGGTCAGCGACCGATGAAGTCCTCGAGTGCAGGCGTAACGACGTGTGCGCTACTGGCCAGATCGAGTTCGCGGTCAAGTAGGACAAGGAGTTCGTCTCGGTGAGAGAACAGAGACATCTCGGGTCTGTCGTCCACAACCACGAACGATGGATCGAATGCGCAGGGTGCATCAACCACGGCGAATCTCCTTGGCGTGTACGGCGCACCAAGAGTCCAGAGCAACGCGGTGGAGAACGAAAGATCGTGTCCTCTAAGGGGAACGCTACACCTGTTACTGCGCCTTCCACCGACGTCGACCAGGAATCGAAAAAGGCTTTCGCCGCGCAGTGAGGTGGCCGCTTCGGCGGTGTGGTTCAGCGGTCGAGTTCGCGGAGCACGGCATTCATCTCTTGCTCAAAGCGCCGGAGCTCATCGCGGTGAAGCACGGTGAGTTCTCGCAGTCGGTGCTCGCCTTGCACCGTGAGCTCGACCAAAACTCGGCGCCGGTCGTCAGGGTCGACGAGGCGGGTCACAAGTCCGTTCGCTACCGCCCGATCCGCCAGTTCCCCGGCGGAATGCAGCTTCAGCTGGAGCATGTCGGCGACATTGGCAAGCGGCGTAGGTCCGTCGCCGGGGTAGCCCTTCACGGCAAGGAGCAATTGGTGCTGTGCCGGTGTGAGGCCGGCATCACGCGCCGATTGTTCCGTGAAGCGCAGAAACGTGCGCAAGGCATAGCGGAACCGGGCGAGCGACTGGTAGTCGGCGATCGTCAGTGGCGAATCTGCTGACCGCTTGGACATTCAGGTGTCCTCTGGCCCGGGAAGTCCGGTGGCATCACCCAGCCTGTCGGCTGGCACAAGGGGCACGTGCGGTGCATCACCGCCGGGAAGCAAGTTGGTCTTGTCGGCCTCGGACCGGTCGTGTGCTTTCAGGATCTGTCCCACGCCCATCTCGTCGGCGAGAGGGGTGGGCGCTTGTTCGGATTCCTCACCGTGGATGCTGTCGCGGCGCTGCTGGCTCGAGATCAAGTAGACGTTGGAAGTCAGAAAGAAGCTGACCAGCGCTGCGATCATGGCGGGTGGGAGAAGGCGTAGACCCGCCATCTCGGTGACGACGAGCGTCGATCCGATCGGCGTCTTGGTGACACCCACATTGATGGACACCATCAGACAAATCGCGAGGACCACCGCATTCGGGTGACCGGGCAGGACCTGCGATCCGACCCGGCCGAGGCAGTAGCCGCTGAAGAACATCGGGATGATGAACCCGCCCTTCCATCCACCAGCCATGCTCACCGCCACGGCCAGCAGCTTTGCGACCACCGCCAGCAACAAGGTACCGACGGTGACCTTCTCGAGCAGTCCAAGGTGCATCAGTTGCAGTTCGGAGAAGGTCAGGGCGTATGGGGAAAGAAACGCCAGTGCGCCGAGTAGGACACCTGTGACAATCGGCTTCGTCAACGCAGGGAGCGGGCTGTACAGCCGACGGACGAGGACGAAGAGATAGGTGAAGGCGGTGGCGATGATCGCGCCGACGACACCCGCTGCGACACCCCACGCGAAGTCGACCGCCGTGAGTTCGCGAGACAGGTGGAGCACCGTGTCGAGGTTCCAGACCGGGTGCAGTCCAAGTGTCGTGAGCGAGGAGTAGACCGCATAGCCGACGATCGATCCGGTGAGCGCGGGGAGCAACACCTCGAAGTAACGGAGGCCTTTGCGGTGCAGCAACTCGAGCGCGAAGACGGCGGCCCCCAGCGGCGCGGCGAAGAGCACGGTGAAGCCGGCCGCCATGCCGGTGATCGTGAGGATCCTCGTCTCGTCCTCGGTCAGTCCCCATCGATTCGCGAGCCAGGAGCCGATGGTCCCGTTGGTCTGGCTGAGCGGGGCCTCCGGGCCGATGCCGCTTCCAGCGGCGATGTTGATGAGTGAGATCGGGATCAGGGCGCGCAATTGGCGCATTCCTTCGGCCGGCGCGCCTCCATGGACGTGGATGTTGTCCACCAGCAACTCGGTGTCGCCGGGGTCACCGAGCAACTTGACGCCGAGCGCAGTGAGGAGTCCTGCGGCGATGAGCACCAGCCAGTGCGCAGAGTTGCTCCAGGTGATCGTTGTGCTGAACGGCGTAGGAAGGAAGTCGTTGACCCTGTCGGCCCATGGCGCCGGCCAGAACAGCATCGTGAGCGAGTTCATCGCGGTGACGTACAACGCGCCGACCAGACCACCTAACAGGCCGACGAGCGCCGCCATCGGGAGTAACCGGGTGTTCGAAAGAAACGCTTCGAAGTGGTAACGCTGAGGAAATATTCGCTGCACGGCGATAGATCGTAATGCGAGGTAGATGGTGATCGTCAAACCGAACTTGACTTGCGTTGTGGGTGTAGGGGCGGTGGTGCATCATGATCCGCTCTAGATGAGGCAGGCTGAACTCGTGTTGAGTCACGTCGGTCTCGCGATGATCTTCGCTACGGGCGCGCTTGCGGGTTCGGGCAGTCGATGACTGCGATCGAACGGACTTCCGTGGGCGACGCTGATGTGCTCCATCGGTTGTCTCTGCTGAACCGGTTTCTTCCCGCGTGGATCGGTGCCGCGATGGTTCTCGGCGTGGCTCTCGGCCGGCTGATCCCCAGCCTCAACGACCGGCTCGACCGGGTGAAGATCGGCACCGTCTCACTACCAATCGCGATTGGGTTGCTCGTGATGATGTACCCGGTTCTGGCCAAAGTGAAGTACTCGCGCATCGGCGATGCGCTCGCCGATCGACGCGCGATCGGTTTGGCGATGCTGTTCAACTGGATCATCGGTCCGACCGTGATGTTCGCTCTCGCTTGGTTGATGCTGCCCGACCTGCCCGCATATCGGACGGGGCTGATCATCGTCGGCCTGGCTCCGTGCATTGCGATGGTGTTGATCTGGAGCGACCTCGCCGGGGGTGACCGCGAACTGACCGCCGTGCTGGTCGCCATCGACGCCATCATCCAGGTCTTCGCTTACGCGCTGCTCGGATGGTTCTACTTGCAGGTGCTACCACGATGGCTCGGGCTAGAGACCGCGCATCTCGACGTCACCATCTGGGGAATCGCCAAGGTCGTCCTGGTGTTCCTCGGCATCCCCCTCGCTGCCGGCTTCCTCACCCGAACCTACGGGGAACGGGCCAAGGGCACCGACTGGTACGACAACACCTTCCTACCGCGCGTCGGACCCGTCGCACTTTACGGACTGCTGTTCACCGTCGTGATCCTGTTCGCCTTGCAGGGACACACGATCACCGAGCGCCCGTGGGATGTCGCTCGCATCGCCCTGCCGCTGCTTGCGTTCTTCGCGATCATGTGGTTCGGCGCGTTCTTTGTTGCGAAGCGCATGAACTTCAGCTACCAGCGCACCACGTCGATCGCATTCACATCAGCCAGCAACAATTTCGAGTTGGCCATCGCCGTCGCGATCGGCGTGTTCGGCGTCACGTCCGGCGAGGCCCTCGCTGGCGTCGTCGGCCCGCTGATCGAGGTGCCGGTGCTAATCGGTCTCGTCTACGTCGCGCTGTGGGCCAGACGCCGCTTCTTCGCAACCGCCGAGGGTCTGCTCGACGGCGCAAATCGGTGAAGGTAATGATACCCTATGGGGTATGTGTCGACGAGTTGTGTGCAAGGTGTGCAAGCGACCGAGTTGGGCTGGATGCGGGGCACATGTCGAGCAAGTGTTGGGTGATGTCCCACCTGCCGAACGGTGTCAGTGCCGAACCGGGCAGCGGACGGCAGCGGTAACAACCAAGAAGCCGACGTCGTGGTGGCTTCGCCTGCGCGGTAGATGACGGCGTTGCCGTCCTTGCCGGCTTCACAGGCGGGCCGGCTGCATGGAAGGGCCAGCTTCATGAGCGGATCAGTCGATGGCGACGATCATGCGCCCGCTGTTGGCGCCGCTGAGCAGCGCGGCGAAGGCCTCTGGAGTGCGCTCGAAGCTGTGCATCGTGGTGTGGAACGGTCTGACTGTGCCGTCTCTGAGCAGTGCTCCGACCGCGGCTTCGAACGTCGGTCGGAGATCCTCGTGGGCGGTGACGGTGAAACCTTGCATTGTCAGTTCCTGGGAGATCAGCCTCGTGTAGTTGGCGGGGCCAGGATGGTCGGGAGGCTTGCCGTATCTTGACGCCGCACCGCAGATGACGACGCGACCCTGGAACCGCAGCCGCTCCAGTGCGGCGACCAGCTCGGCTCCGCCGATGTTGTCGTAGAACAGGTCGATTCCTTGCGGTGCGACGGCCGTCAGGGAGTCCAGGACCGGACCGTCACGGTGGTTGAAGGCTGCGTCCGCGCCCAATTCCTCGGTAAGCATCCGTACCTTGTCAGCTGATCCGGCACTACCGACGACCTTCGCCCCGCACGCCTTGGCGAACTGGACCGCACAGGACCCAACGCCACCGGCGGCGCCGGACACGTACACGATGTCGGTCGGTCGTACTTGACCAACGTGAACCATGCCGACCCACGCGGTGAAACCGACGTGCCCGAGGATTGTGAGGTACGACTCCAACACGAGATCTCCACGATCGGCCGGCAGTCGCTGCAGCGTCGTGGATTCGACGGCGGACACGGTGCGCCACGGAGCACGCTGACACAATGCGAGTTCGCCCGCTCGCCACGAACTGTTTCCTCCGTCGAGAACCTCGACGACGGCGTCGCTGGCGGGCACATCGCCAATCGCGATCCCGGGCCCATAGGCGGAGCCCGGGCCACCGAGGCGTGTGGCGAGACCGGCGTTGAGGCCCAAGCGGCGCAATCCGATAAGTACGTTGCCACTGCCTACGGTCGGCGGCGAAGTGACGTCTACGACTGCGAAGTCCTCAGCGCGCACCGTGCCACCATCGGGGATGCGCGCAAGTCGCACCTCCCGAACGTCTCGAAACTGACCAGACATTGAGTGAACCTCCCGACCAGCATCCAGATGACCACAAACGCGCTGCTCACCGGAACCTATCTCGACATGCATCGCCTATGGCAGTCCACTCCTTCAGGTCCAACTCGCGGTTAGATGATCAGGTGATTGCGTCAGACGAGCCGCCGCTGTTCCGGACCAAGGACTACGACCAGCCCAGCGTGTTCAGAGTCGAGAATCTCATCCGCGAAGCCAGACGGCAGCGCAACCTGAACGTCGTTGACGTTCCTGCGGTCTGTTTGCTCGATCCCGACGGCGACACCGTTCGCCACCTTCGCAACACCGATCGGACGACCCGTCTGACCGACTGGGCCTGCTACCACTCCGAGCTTTGGCTCACCGAAGTGCAGGGGCGGCAGATCGGCATCGTCCCGTGCGCCGTCGGAGCGCCGTACGCCGTGCTCGTCGCCGAACAACTCGTCGCCTCCGGCTGCAGACTCGTCATCTCGATCACGTCTGCCGGCGCCATCACTCCACTTGGCCCAGCGCCGTACTTCGTTCTCATCGAACGCGCCTGGCGCGACGAAGGCACGAGCATCCACTATCTGCCACCGTCGGAATGGAGCCATCTCGCACCATCGCTCTCGGATCGGCTCATCGCTGCGTTCGACACCTTCGACGAGCCTGTGCATCGCGGCTCGTCCTGGACGACCGACGCTCCCTTCCGAGAGACCGCCGACGCGATCGCTCGGGCCGCGCGAGCTGGCATCCACGCAGTGGAGATGGAGGCAGCGGCGCTCTACGCGTTCGCCGAGGTAGCCAAACGCGACATTGTCTGCGTCGCCCACGTCACCAACTCCATGGCAACCAGCGGAGATGATTTCGAGAAGGGCGAAGCCAACGGGACCAACCGGATCCTCGCCCTCACGTCGGCGATAGCGCGGGCGCTGATACCTGGCTGACGCGACATCTATGCGCCATCGCGGCGCACCGTCGGGCGCCGAAGCCTCGGCACTACCCGGAGGAGTTGCCGACTAGCGAGCTCGCGACGACCACGTGCCGCATCAGCGCGCGCGGCGTTGGGCGCGATCTCTAACCTGGTACTCGATGGCGTCACGCGCTCAGCTTGCTCGTGAATTGTTTCAACCCGCTACTCCTCGTTGCGCTGCCGACGCCCGCACTGCTGGAGAGGATCTTTCATGAGCACCACGTCAGCGCCGGCGATCGAGGCACGCGACGTCGTCAAGACGTTCGGTAGCACCCGTGCTCTCGATGGTCTCGACCTCGTTGTCGCGTTCGGGGAGGTCCACGGGTTCCTCGGGCCGAACGGTTCCGGCAAGTCGACGACCATTCGTGTGCTGCTCGGCATGCTCCGCGCCGACTCGGGCAGGGTTCGATTGCTCGGTCTGATTGGGACGTACAACCGTCGCATGAGCACTTCCAAGGTTCAACGAGCGCTCGCGCTCGCGTTCTTCGCGCCCCAGCAGGATGCCAGCAGCTGAATGTAGACGTACCCGCCGTCCACTCGATGGGGTGCACGCCGCTGGCGGCGATGCGGCTCAGTCGACGGTGAGCTGTGTGTACATGCCCGCGGCATAGTGGCCGGGCAGGTTGCACACCAGTTCGTAGCGGCCGGGAGCCAGCGTCAGGGTGACCCAACTCGAACGAC
>JBDSMK010000300.1:0-2710 GCA_039915905.1 Ilumatobacteraceae bacterium | reverse complement strand
GCTGATGATCGCGCGCACACCACATCAACAGCCTGCGTCGTGTGTGTTGACCAAAGTCCTACAAGCCCTCGACCATGCCTGGCACGACCGGTTCGCTCGCGCCGGGCGCCCCCTACGGATCTCGGATGTGGCCGACGTACCGCGCGTCGCCGGCAGCGGAGCCGTACTACGCCATGCCCTCGACGTCCTCGTCGACAACGCTCTCGTCCATGGGGCCGGCGAGACACGAATCGAACACTCCGTCGGTGCCACCACCGTGACGATCTCCCTCACCGACTCCGGTCCGGGCTTCGGTGGCCAGGCAGCACGCGAACCGCAGCCGGCGGCACCGCACAACTTCGGACTGCCGCTGGCCCGGCGGCTCATCGCCACCATGCCTGGCCGGCTCGAGATCGTCCAGAGAGGACCACATCCCCAGATCGACGTCACTCTCACACTCGCCGGTGACGCCGACCCATGACGACGGTCCACAGCTGGCTACCGCACAAGGGGTTCTTGCCCCAGAGCAAGTACCACCCTGGGTTTGAGGATGAACAGCATCAGCTGACGGCTGCACACGCGGGAGGGCCCGGCGGGTCGCGCCGGGCCCTCCCGTGATGCGGCTGAGGGTTGTGTCAGCCGACGGTGTTCACTCCTGCCGTTACGGTGCCGGGAGCGGCTGGGGCGTCCTCGGCGCCGTTGTCGGACTCGTTGGCGCCGTTGTGCTCACCGGCGTCACCGGTGTCCTTGGCGAGAACACTGGCGTTGCCGGCATCGATCTTCACGTCGGCGGTGCCGGTGCTGGTGGCGATCTCCACGCCGTACACGACGTTGCCGTTCTCGTTCTGAAGTTCGACCTTGTTGACGGTGCCGGGCACCGCGGCCGTTGCCGCTGCAGACGCCTGATCGGGGGTGACCTTGGCAAGCCCGGCGAGAGCCTTGGCTTCACCGGCTTCGTTGGCGCCCTGATCCTGTGGTGCTGTCACCGACGCCGTGTACGCCGGGGACTGCTCGCCGGCGTTGTCATTGGCCTCCGGCGTGCCTGGGGCGTCCGCAGTGTCGTTGGCTTCGGGAGCATCCACGGTGGTTCCGTTGGTCGACGGCGTCGATGCCGACGGTGTCGCCGGTGCGGTGACCGGGGGAGGTGCGGTGGTCGAGCTGTTGCTGGCGGCGGAGGCGATTCCGACAGCACCGGCAAACAGGCCGGCGCCGGCAATGACGGTGTAGCTGGCCTTGCGAAGTCTGGAGATCATCAAGGTTCCTTTGTGGTTGTTCGGTCGGGGGTCCGAGCCGATGTCGACACCATGCACCTCGTCACCTTCAGCCCGCCCGAAGCAACCTGAAGCATCGCTTCAGCATGCCTTCAGGTCCCGTATGGCACGCTGACGACCATGAGGCTCCTGGTGGTCGAGGACGACAAGCGCATCGCCGCCACGTTGCGGCGCGGCCTCGAAGCGGAGGGCTTCGCCGTCGACAACGCGCTCGACGGTGAGCAGGGCCTGTGGCTGGCGGCAGAGAACCCGTACGACGCGATTGTGTTGGACATCATGCTGCCGAAGGTCAACGGCTTCCAGGTGTGTGCCCGCCTTCGAGAACAGGGCAACTGGACACCGATCCTGATGCTCACTGCGAAGGACGGCGAGTTCGACGAGGCAGAGGCACTCGACACCGGCGCCGACGACTACCTCACCAAGCCCTTCTCCTACGTGGTGCTCGTCGCCCACCTTCGCGCACTGGTCCGCCGCGGCATCAAGGAACGCCCGACGCTCCTCGAAGTCGACGACCTAGTCCTCGACCCGGCAAACCGCACCTGCCAGCGGGGCGGCGCACCGATCGAATTGACGACGAAGGAGTTCGCGATCGTCGAGTTCCTCGCCCGGCACCCCGGCCAGGTCATCTCCAAGGCCGAGCTCCTCGACCACGCCTGGGACTTTGCATACGACGGCGACCCGAACGTGATCGAGGTACACATTTCAAACATCCGCCGCAAGATCGACAAGCACTTTGGCACCGAGACGTTGCGCACGGTCCGCGGTGCCGGGTATCGGCTCGTGTCCGATGGCCGCTAGACGGCCGCGTTCGCATGCGGGGCTGCGGCTGCGGATCGCCGCAGTCGCCGGAGTCGCCGTGGGCGTCGTACTCACGATCGGCGCGATCCTGCTAGTCGGACTGCTGAGGTCGCGTCTACACAACGCCGCCGAGACCTCCGCGAACCTGCGCGCCCAAGACGTCGCCGCGCTCGCGGCTGCTTCGTCACTGCCTCGTCAGCTGGCTTTCCCCGGTGAAGAATCGGGCTTCGTCCAGGTCGTCGACGCCCGAGGAACGGTCCTGGCATCCACCGAAAACATGCAGGGCGAGCCGGCCGTCGCCGAGCGACAGCCGGTCGGCGACGGACCGGCCCCGTTCACGTTGAACGTCGTCGCGCTGGGCGATGCCAAGCAAATGCGTGTCGTCGCAATCAACGCCGACACCCCAACGGGACCGGTCATCGTGTACGCCGGGGAGAGCCTGGAGGGGGCAAACGACACGATCCACGCTGTCTCGACGCTGCTCGCGCTCGGACTACCTGCGCTTGTCGGCCTTGTCGGCGGGGTGACGTGGTGGGCGGTCGGGCGCACATTGCGACCGGTCCGAGCCATCACCGCGACGCTGGCAGAGATCACCGCCAGCGATCTGCATCGACGGGTTCCCGCCCCCTCGAGCCGCGATGAGATCGGCCAGCTGGCGACGA
>JBDSMK010000399.1:0-2716 GCA_039915905.1 Ilumatobacteraceae bacterium | reverse complement strand
ACGATGTTCAGCGCAGCGATGCGCTTCGGTCTGATCAACTGAGCTTGCATGCCTACGCCGATGGCGACCCGTCCAGGTATCGCCGCCGGCACGTCGGCGGGGGAGAACCCCCACGCGTTTGCCTCGTGGCGGTCGGCGAGGTGCATGATCCAGCGGTTCGGGCAGCGTGCCAGTGTCGTCGCCGGAACTGCGCTCGGCTGGTCGGTGGCCAGCACAACCGTGGTGTCGGTGCCGTGACCGTTGACGACGATCGACTCCAGCGCCTCGAACTGCGCGGCAGTGTCGAGTTGGTCGAGATGTCGGCGCAGCGCAGTGAAGCCATCGATCAGCAGCAGCAGCGATGGTTCCCCGTCGGCGCAGCCGCCCTTGGCGGCGCGTGCCGCGACGATGCCGGCGACGCGCAGGAGCAATCGCTGCAGACGTTCATTTTCGTGCAGTCGAACCACAGCGGCGCAACGCGGGTGGTGGGCAAATGCCAGCAGCGCGTCGTCGCCGACCGCGTCGATGATGTACAAGTGTGGCGGCTGGCTGCCGGTCAGGGCGGCGTGGCCGAGAGTCATCAGCGTGGACGTAACCCCGCTGCCACGTGTTCCACCGACCAGCAGATGGCCTTCGCCGATGTTCCAGCGCAGTGGTTCGATGCGCTGGTGGTCTGGGTCGTCAACCATTCCGATCACCCCCGGCGCGAACACACCGGGCGCGAACACACCCGGTCCTGTCGGGTCGGGCGCTGGCACGTCAGAATCGATGACCGTCGCCAGCGGCGGCTGCCACGGTCCACGCGGTGTGGCGATTCCGACGATCTGCACGGCGGCGTGCACTGCGGCGACGATCCGGTCGATGTCGCTCGGGACATCGTCGTCGGAACCGGTGCAGCGAGCAGTCTGGAACGTCACGTGCTCGTCGGGACCGAGGCGCACCACCGCCCGGCCGGGGGCGCGACGCGAGATCAGGGCCGGTGTGATCTCGCCGATCACATCGATCGCATCTGTCGTGTCGTTGAGTCGAAGCGCGATGCGGATGTTGGTGTTGGCACGGATGTCGTCGCTGATCACCCCGCTCGGCCGCTGGGTGGCCAGCAGCAGGTGCACCCCAAGGCTGCGTCCTCGCTGCGCCACGCCGACGAGTGCGTGGAGGAACTCCGGTTGCTCCGCCACCAGCGCGGCGAACTCGTCGATCACTACAACCAGGCGAGGCAGCAAGACGTTCGCGTTTGCGGCGCGCAACGCCGCAAGATCGGATGCGCCATACTGACGAAGAAGGGCCTCGCGGCGACGCAGTTCAGCGTTCAGGCTGCGCAGGGCGCGGTCGGCGAGATGGTCGTCGAGGTCGGTGACGACGCCGACCACGTGCGGCAACGTGGTCAGCGCATCGAACGTCGCGCCACCCTTGTAGTCGACAAGCACGAACGTGAGGTGATCGGGGCTGGAGCCGACGGCCATCCCGGCCACAAGGCTGCGGAGCAGTTCGCTCTTGCCCGATCCGGTGGTACCGGCGATCAGCCCGTGCGGGCCGTCACGGTCGAGGTCGAGATCGACGATCCCGTCGGAGGCGACGCCGATCGGCGTGCGCGGCCGCGGGTCGGCACTGTCGGCGAGCCAGCGCGCCGCTACCGATGCGCCCGACAGCCGGCTGCCATCGTCGTCGTCGAGCAGTTCGATCAGCCCGATGGCCGCCGGGATCGCGGCGATCCCCGCGAACGGGTCGTCGGGATCGGTGAGCTCACCGAGACGGCCAGCCAGGACGGCCGCCGCTCGTTCGCCGATACCGGCCACCCGGACCGCTGCCGGCGGCGCCCCGGCGTTGGTGTCGGGCACCCAGCGGGCAACCGGGACCGAGCCTGAATTGGCCGCGGCCGGGATCGAAAGCGATTGGTGGCAGAGATGGGGGATGCCTGAGTCGGCGCCGACCAGCACCACCAGTGCGATGTCTGCCGCCGTTCCCAAAGCACGGCGCAGCGCGCTGGTGCGCGCTGCGAGTAGCTCGGCCGCATCGGTCACGCAGACGATGTGCGGTGCCCCCGGCCGGTCCAGCGCGGCGAGCGTGACCGATAGTTCACTCGGGACGATCACTGTGGAGTCGCCGTCGGCATTGGTGGCTTGCGGTAGCTGAATCGCCCACCGCCACGCCGCCGGTTCGTGGGTGACGATCACTATCCGCACGTCAGCCGGCCCACAGTTGGCGGCCAATTGCGTCAGCAGTCCCCGTGCCGCTGCTCGCGTCGCGCCAGCCGATCCGCGGAGCGCCAGTCGAGCCCCGCCGGCGAGGTTCACGACGATCGGCAGATCCGCCAGGCAGGTCGTCGCCGACGCGGCCGCGAGGTTGCCGATCGTCGCCTCGGCCGGCGGCGAGGTCGCATCGGTCAACGACAGCCGCCATGCCAGCACACCGGTTCCCAGCGACACGCTGAAACCGTCGGAATGAGTTCCCCGTCGCGCCCACAGTCGGTCGTCGCGCCGTTCGATGGTCGCTCGTGCCGAGGCGGTGGTTGATGTGGTGGCCAAATGATGCGCGACGAAGTCGGTTCGTGCCAACGCGACGTCGACGGCGAACACCCGGGCGGCCCGCCGGTGGCTGCGGGCACCGCGCCGGTTACGGCGCAGCAGACCCAACCGCTGGGCCAGCCAGCTGCCGAAGGCAACCATCGCGCCGAGCGCCCCGAAGATCAGGAACATCGGCTGGCGCATCGCGACTGCCACAGCAGCCGAGCCGACCA
>JBDSMK010000205.1:0-3862 GCA_039915905.1 Ilumatobacteraceae bacterium | reverse complement strand
TGCATGTACGTGGGTACAAGGAGGAGGGCACCACCACGACGCCGTTCGACATGGTGATGCTCAACGATCTCGACCGTTTCCACCTCGTGATGGACGTCATCGACCGGGTGCCATCGTTGGGAAGCAGCGCAGCCGTGCTGCGTCAGTCGATGAGTGATGCACGGCTAGCCGCCCGTCAGTACACACGCGAGCATGGCGAGGACGACCCGGCAATTGCCGGTTGGACATGGCCACCTCAACGTTGACGATGCTCATCCTGGTCGTCAACGCCGGCTCGACGAGCGTGAAGCTCCGTCTCCTCGCCGAAGGCGACCGCGTCATCCGGACCGCCGACCTGGCGGCGTTGTCCGCAGAAGGTGGGGTTGAGCAACTTGCCGACACGCTCGCCGGGTGGCCGGCACCGGACGCGGTCGGCCACCGGATCGTGCACGGTGGTACGGAGTTCGTCGGCCCGGTCGTGGTCGACTCCTCGGTGCGCCGGCGGATCGGGGAGTTCGCTGACCTGGCGCCGCTCCATCAGCCGAAGTCACTCGAAGCTTTCGATGCCGTGACTCGGATCTACCCGGCAATCCCCGCCGTTGCCAGCTTCGACACCGCGTTCCACGCGACGATCCCGGCGGCAGCATCGACATATGCCATCCCTCGGGAATGGCGTGACCGATACGCGGTTCGCCGCTACGGCTTCCACGGCCTGTCCCACGAGTACTGCTCAAAGCGTGCGGCGGCGATGCTTCAGCGACCGGTCGAGAAGTTGCGTATCGTAACCTGCCATCTTGGAGGCGGCGCCTCGGCTGCTGCCATTGCCGCCGGGCGCAGTGTTGATACCACTATGGGGTTCACGCCGCTCGAGGGCCTTGTCATGGCGACGAGATCAGGCACCGTCGATCCGGGGCTGGTGTTGTGGCTGCAGGAGCACGAAGGCCTCAGCGCACACGACGTCTCGACAGCGCTCGAGCACGAATCGGGTCTGCTCGCGCTCGCCGGAACAGCAGACATGCGTGTCGTCGAAGCACGCGCCGCTGCTGGCGACAGCGCCGCCGAGCTCGCGCTCGACGTGTACGTGCATCGTCTTGCGGCGGCGATCGCATCGATGGCAGTTGCCGCGGATGGGCTCGACGTCCTCGTCTTCACCGGCGGCGTTGGCGAACACTCGTCGACAGTTCGTGCACTCGCCACGGCACGGCTCGCGTTCCTCGGCGTGAGGATCGACGACGGGTTGAACCGTACGGCCGTGAGCGATGCTGATATCACCGACGTTCGAGGCGCGATCCGGACGCTTGTCGTGACGGCTCGCGAGGACATCCAGATCGCGTCTGAGGTCCGGCAACTCA
This sequence comes from Ilumatobacteraceae bacterium, assembly GCA_039915905.1. Taxonomy (GTDB): domain Bacteria; phylum Actinomycetota; class Acidimicrobiia; order Acidimicrobiales; family Ilumatobacteraceae; genus JAODBQ01. The sequence continues at coordinate 2,531 of JBDSMK010000205.1, read as the reverse complement.
TCCGTGCGATCTGATCGTCTGCCCCGAGCGGCCGGCGCGACCACGACGGCAACTCGGCCAACAACGGCGCTCGGGTGGGCGGTTGCAGCGCATCTATTCTGGTGCCATGAGCAAGTACGTCTCGCGCCACCAAGCTCTCAAGCCCAGTGATGTCGACGACCACATCGGCCTCTTTGATCGGTTCGCAGGCGGCGCCTCGAAGCTGGCCAGCCGCGCGCCATTCTTCGTGTTCTGTATCGCCCTAGTCGTGGTCTGGTTGATCCAGGGGGCGGTGCAAGTCGCGGCCAAAGGGAGCTTCTCGGCGTTCGTGCAGGACAAGTACCAGTTGGAGATCAACACCACGACGACGATCGTCACGTTCCTGATGGTTGCTCTGCTGCAGAACAGCCAGACTCGCAGCGAGCAGGCGATTCAGCACAAGCTCAACGCGATCGCCGACGGTCTCGCTGATCTGATGGAGCATTTCGCGGGCAGCGGCGACAGCGGTGATCTACGCAACGACATAAAGGAGCTCCGCACAGCCGTCGGACTGGAGACACGCGAAAGCACGGACCGCTAGTCCGGCGCAGCCAACGCCGAGTCGCAGAGCGTGCACCCGCGCCCGTCGAGCCCTGGCCGTCGAAACGTTGTCGAATCGGACGGGAAATGCGTCGCTGTTGACCGCTGGCATCAGCAGTCACGATCGATCAGGCCGAATCCGCGCTGCGGACGATTCTCACTGGAGGCGGCATTGCCGTCGACGACGGAACCGGCGCGCCACCGGCTCAAGCCAAGGCCACCATCCCGGCGTGGGAGGTCGTCACACTCGCCAACGCGCAGATCTCCGGTATCTCGATCACCGTCGCTGAGAATGCCGGGATGTTTGACATGGTGTCGAGATGGGCCGGCGGAGCGTCGATTTCGCCGGCGAAGTACTCCAAGTTCCTCTGCCGCTGGACCGCCGATCCGGCCGACGAAGCCGAGGGCTACGTTCTCGACGCGTTAGGCGAACTCGGTAAGCAGACTTTGCCTGCCTATGACATCGCCAAAGGGGCCGATGCAGATGCGCCCTTGCCGCTGCAGATGGTCATCCAGGAGCAGATCGCGCTGTCGGCACTCGACGTGGAGGCGCCGACCGCCGCACAACCGCAGGGCCTCCTCATGAAATCTGAGACTGGGACGATGTGCGACACGATCGCGACGAGCAAGAGCATTGCGAAGAACTCGTCGAAGGCGTGGGACTGGCTGGTCCAGAATGGCGAGAACTGGGGAAACGTCGGGACACGCGTCGAACAACTCGGTTCGGCGGCAGCCGAGGCCGAGGGGGGAGCCGGCGCTGCCGCCGAGTCCGGGAGTGGAATCGGCATCATCATCCTCATCGCCTCCGGAATGATTCAGAACGCGATGGCTCACGGCTATCTGTATGTCGACCTGGCTCAAGATCCACGTCCGGTCGCGAAGCACAAACAAGGGGCACAGCCAAATCAGACCGTTCTCACGGTGACGCTCAAGGGTGACAAGGACATTCCGAAGGACTTCGCGTCGTGCATGAAGCTTCTCGGCGGACTCGGTGTAACCCTCGGGCAGCCTGGCCAGCCGGTGGCCAAGGCCACTGTGACGGTGACGGCCGGCGCCAATTTCGCGCGCCACTTGACCTGGGCCTCCGGATCGCCTCCGGGCGACCGCACCACCGACGCCGACGGTCAGATCACGGTGCCATTGCTGACCAAGCCGCAATCGCTGCCGAAGGGGCAGGGGACCGTCAAGACCCGTGAGGCGATGGTCCATGTGGTCGCCAGTCTTCAGCACCTGAGTATCAGTCCTTCGGCGCTCGTCGCCAAGGCCATGGAGAAGGTCGCCCGGTGGAGCAACGACTACGCGATCGAGGTGACCCAGCGGGAGAAGCCGGCGCTTCCATAAAGGGATCCTTCGACATGAATGCCGTCATCCTCGATGTGCACGGCACGCTCGACCTGCACTCGTGCGATGGGTTCGAGGGTGGGTGGAGTGGCACGCTCGACCTCGGTGGTGGATTCGCCAATGGGGCTGATCAGGCGGCGACGGCGCTGACGGGGTTACCGGCAGCTGGGCAAGGGACGTTCGCCCTCGGTGGATTGATCGCCTTGCAGCCAAAGGCAGTACCCGACGACCCCGCCAAACCGAAACTGGGTGTAGCCAACACGCTCGGTGGCAAGATCACCCTCAAGTTTCTCGACGAGGACACAGCAGTGTTGATGATCAACGGGACGCCGAACTTGAATCTGTCGAACGGCCAAGTTACACAGTTCCACGTCACGCAGCGGTCCGACCAATGTCCATCGTGAAAGAACATCGAATCCTCACGGTGGTCGCTGCCATTGGGCTATCGGCGCTCATCGCCAGATCAGCGCGGCTGCGGTGCGACTCCGGCCTTCATGGTGACGGTGAAGCCATTCGCGTCGCGACGGTAGGAGACGTCGGCGCAAGCTTGGTGCGCAACCCAAAGCCCGAAGCCGCCGGGCTCGTTCTTGATGGTGGGGATCAGTCCGGTGAACGGGTCGGTGATGCCGAGT
>JBDSMK010000201.1:0-3367 GCA_039915905.1 Ilumatobacteraceae bacterium | reverse complement strand
GAGATCGATGCAGTAGCGCGCCTGGAACCGACCCGACGGCAACTTGCGCACGCTTCCCCACGGGCTTCGACCCATGCCGACACCCTAATCCCGCTATGGCACGGATATGGCACGAAGTGGCACGACGACCGATTCCGGGAGGGCTGCTCGGAGGGCGCACCCGCTCTGAGCTGGGCTTTCAATGGAGCGGGTGACGGGAATCGAACCCGCGTTCTCAGCTTGGGAAGCTGATGTTCTACCTCTGAACTACACCCGCAGAGCCCTGCTGGACAGGGCTTCGGCAGTGTAGCAACCGGGTCGAGCCGACTGCTGCGGAAGTGATGCCGCCGGCAACGGCCATCGTCTCGTGATGACTGGAATACTGTGCAGGTCGAGACGACGAAGGGAGACTCTGATTGCTGCCGCCGCACCGGCTATTGCCATTCGAGCCCTTTGTAAGGACTACGGCAAGTTCACGGCAATCGCCGGCATAGATCTCGAGATCGAACACGGCGAGGTGTTCGCACTGCTCGGACCCAACGGAGCCGGCAAGACGACACTGGTCGAGATCCTCGAGGGGTATCGCCGCAGGACATCGGGAGACGCACTGGTACTAGGCGTAGATCCGGCCCATTCGACGCGCGATTGGCGGGCCCGGCTCGGGATCGTGTTACAGACCTCGGGCCAGTTCGAGGGGCTTTCCGTAGAGGAGTCGATCGCGCACTTCGCAACTTTCTATCCGGCGCCGATGAGCGTCGATCACGTGATCGGGATGGTCGGTCTGGACGCCAAGCGCAAGGCCCGGTGGAACACGCTGTCCGGTGGCCAGAAACGCCGGCTGGACCTCGCGGTCGGTCTCATCGGTGACCCCGAGCTGATCTTTTTAGATGAACCAACGACCGGTTTCGATCCGGGGGCGCGGCGCCAGGCATGGGACGTCGTGCGTCAACTGACCTCGCTCGGCAAAACCGTGGTGCTGACCACCCACTACCTCGACGAGGCCGAAGCACTGGCCGACCGAGTCGCGGTGATCGTTGCCGGCCAGATAGTGGAGGTATCGACTCCCCGCGAGCTCGGGGGACGCTCGCGGGCCGAAGCCCATGTCGCCTTCGTCGCAACCGCCGAGTTGGCCGGCGCGGCGTTGCCGGAGGTCAGTGGCCAAGTCACCAACGATGGCAGTCGTTACGTGGTCGTCACCGGCTACCCGACCGCCGTTGTCGCCCAACTCACCGCATGGGCCTCGGACCACGGAGCTTCCGAGATTCCGGAGTTGGCCGTCACCCGCCCATCGCTGGAGGACACATACCTGGAGATGATCGCAACGCGCCAGGCGGCAGAGGCGGGTGAAGCGTCGTGACCGTAGAGCCAACCGTTGCCGACGTCAGTGTCACCGGCACCGCCGGCAGAGGTAGAGAGGGCGCCTCAGCAAACCACAGCAGTCATCCAGGGCTGATCCGGCTGACCGGGTCGCGCACAGCGATCGAACTCAAGCAGTTCTTCCGGCAACCCGAGTCGGCCGTGTTCACCTTTGCGCTACCGCTGCTGTTGTTGCTGCTCTTCGGATCGATCTTCAGTGGTGCGATCGAAGGCCCCCCGGGAGCGAAGGCGATCACGTTTCGCCAGTACTTCCTGGCCGGGATGGTCGCCTCCGGCGTTATGTCGGCGTGCTTCAACAACCTCGCGATCAGCATTTCGATCGAGAAGAGCGAGGGCATGCTCAAGCTCCTCGGCCTGACGCCATTGCCCCCTGCCGCGTACTTCGGTGGCAAGTTGCTCAGCTGCCTGGTGATCTCGATCATCGAAGCGGTACTGATGCTGATCGTCGGTTTGGCAATGTTCGGCCTGTCGCTCCCCGTCGACGTCACCCATTGGGTTGTATTTGGAGGAGTGTTCGTGATCGGGGTGGTCACCTGTGTTTTGCTCGGTATCGCCTATACCCGACTGATCCCCAACTCTCGCGCAGCGGCGCCGATGGTCATGCCGATCTACCTGATTCTGCAGTTCATCTCCGGTGTGTTCTTCCAGTTCACCCAGATCCCCACGGCTCTGCGCTGGGTGGCCGACGTGTTCCCGCTGCGCTGGATGGCGCTCGGGCTGCGTTACGCGTTCCTACCTGATTGGTTCAAGTCGCAGGAGACCGGACAGCAGTGGAACCTGCCAGTGGTGTTCACCGTGCTCGCGGCGTGGCTCGTGGTCGGTTCGGTTCTGGCGGCACGCACGTTCAAATGGGGCCGGATCCCCAACGACTGAAGCGCAATCAGCCGCTGGGGATCAGCACCGGCTTGATCACCTCGCCACTGAGTGACGCCCGTTCGGCTTCGTTGATCTGGTCGAGCGGGAACTTCTTGATCAACCTGTCGAATGGGAATCGGCCGTCCTGCCACAAGGCGATCATCCGCGGGATGAACTGCTGTGGGATGGCACCACCCTCGAGGATCCCCAAGACGGTCTTGCCAATGAGAGCTGATCCATCGAGTACGAGGTCGCCTGTCTGCACTCCGACAAGACCCACCTTGCCGTTCATCCGGGTTGCCGCGAGAGCCTTGAGGATCACGGCCGGCACGCCGGTGGTGTCGAACGCATAGTGCACGCCACCGCCCGTGATCTCCAACAGGCGAGCCACCAGTTCGGGGTCGTCGCCGCCCAGCACGTCGGTGGCGCCGAGCTCCAGCGCTAGCTCAAGACGATGCTTGTGCAGGTCCACCGCAATGATCGTGTTGGACTCTGCCACCTTGGCGGCCATCACCGCGGCGAGGCCCACGGCCCCGGCACCGAAAATCGCTACGGACGTGTCCGGTTGAACGTCGAGCGCCACAAGGATCGAGCCGGCGCCGGTCTGGATCCCGCAACCAAGTGGGCCGAGCAGCTCCAGTGGTAACGACTTGTCGACGACCACCACGTTGCGCTGCGTGGCAATCGCATGCATCGCAAACGATGACTGTCCGAACCAGCGGGCACCGATTTCGGAACCAGCGGCGTCGGAGGCGGTGACCGAGCCGTCGAGCTCACGGCCGAACAGGTTGCGGGCCATGAACGTGTCGCAGTAGGCCGGTTGCCCGGCGTTGCAATTGGCGCACGCGTGACACGAATCGAACGACAGCACAACATGGTCTCCGACGGCGACGCCGGCAACGGATGAGCCAATTGCCTGCACGACGCCGGCACCCTCGTGGCCACTGATGATCGGCGGAGCAGCGATGAACCCGGGGCTGCGCGGCAACACGTCGGTGTGGCACATCCCGACACCCTTGATCTGAACCAGCACCTCGTCGGCGCGCAAATCGCGCAGTGTCACCTCTTCCAGCACGTACGGCCCGTCGGCCACGCGTAGAACAGCTGCTGTCGTCCTCATGGGCTTGCACCATACGACCTCGATCGCTGGAAGGCC
>JBDSMK010000193.1:0-6239 GCA_039915905.1 Ilumatobacteraceae bacterium | reverse complement strand
GATCGGCGCCGATCAAGCCGCGGCGGTGGCCGGTTTGCTGGCCATCGCCGGGCTGCAGCAGATCGAGGTGAACTCCGATGCAAGCGGCCACGACCGGATCGTTGTTGCCCGTCGTCCCGCTTGAGCAGATCCCGCTTGAGCAGATCCCGGTTGAGCAGATCCCGGCTGAGCAGATCCCGGCTGAGCAGATCCCGGCTGAGTTGCCAGCGCCAGCGCCAGTCTTCAGGCGAAGCGAGCCGCTAGCTGACCGAGCAGCGACTCCTCCTCGGGGTCGATGTCCTTGTCCACGCCCGCCACATCGCGTGCAGCCGAGAACAACGAATGGCGCAGCACGGAACTGGAGATCCGCCCATCGATGTCATCGAGCAGAGCTTCGGTGGTGCCGTTGGTGGTCGCGGCACGCACCTTGGCCATCGCCGGACCGACGTACTGGTCGAAGGAGAAGGTGGACGACTCCCACCCGCTCTCCTCGCTGATGTCTCGGATCGTGTCGATCTCGTCGAAGCTGATGTGCTTGTCGGCAATCATCACCAGCAGCAGCAACTCAATGACCGCCTGGTGCTCCAGATCGGCTGTCGCATGCACGGACACGTTGCTGTACATATCGCGGAGCTGGTTGTTCACCGGGCAATCCTAATCAACGAGGGTCGGCGGGATCTGGGCGCTCAGCAGTCCCGTGGGCGGGTAGTGAGCGGCGCAAGAAGTCGAGTTGATGCAGCAACAGATTCTCGGCGATCACCTCCTGGGGGGTCATGTGCGTGACCCCCACGAGAGCAAGCAGTTCGTGTGGCTTGCCTTCGGCCAGCAACGCGGAGGAGAGCTGCAGGCTGTGTGCGGCAACGACGTTGTCGTCGGCAAGGCCGTGGATCAACAGCAGGGGGCGGGTCAGCTCGCCTGCCAGTGGTAGCAGCGAACACTGCGCGTAGGCGCTGTCGTCGGTGGAAGGATCGCCGAGGTACCGCTCGGTGTAGTGCGTGTCGTACAGGCGCCATTCGGTGACCGGCGCGCCGGCGACAGCCGCGTGGAACACATCGGGGCGGCGCATCACCGCCAGCGCAGCGAGGTAACCGCCGAAGCTCCAACCGCGGATGGCGACACGTTTCAGGTCGAGTGGGTGTTCGGCCGCCGCCGACTGCAATGCCTCGACCTGGTCGTCGAGCACCTTGGTGGCGAGATCGAAATGCACCTCGCGCTCCCACTCCGGGCCGCGCCCTGGGGTGCCTCGCCCGTCGATCACCACTACCGCGAATCCGTGGTCGGCGAACCATTGCGGCGACAGGTACGCGTTGCTCGCGGCCAACACACGCAACGCGTGGGGCCCGCCGTAGCTGTCGACCAGAACTGGCAGCGGCGAGCCGTCATGGTCGTGGGGCAGTACCACAGCGGTAGCCAGATCACGTCCCCCGTAGCGGTGCAACGTGACGTTTGGCGTCACCAGTGGTCGCTCCGCCAGCGATGCCAGGCGAGGACCGTCGATCACGCCGACGCTGACGCCGGGCTCGGTCAGGGCTGTGCTGCGCAGAACCACTGTGTCACCGCCGACCGCGGCACTGTGCACGCCCGGGCCGGCCGGCTCGCTCAGCTGCACCAGTCCGTCCGCGGACCAGCGCCAAACCTGCGCCACGGTGGCGTCGTCAACGGGATTGGCGAGATACACGACAGCGGAGCGGCCGACGTCGACGACGGCGCGGACCTGTTGGTCGGTGGGTGTGACGGGTTCGCCGTCTATCAGCAGCCGCCGGGCACCATCGCGATCGGCGGTCATCACCAAGCTGCCTCCGGCCAACGATCCAGGAGTGCCTGGCACCAACTCGACCCACGCGGCATCGTCGTCGGCGAAAACCACGTCCGTGGCGCCGCTGCGCGGATCGGCCTCCAGGACCTGCAGTTGGCGCTGGTCGCGGGACTGTACGGTGAGCAACAGACCTCCGTCAGCGCCCCAGTTCACATCGGCCAGGTAGGGAAGAGCCTCGTGGTCCCAGATGACCTCGGTGGCCGCGCCATCGAGCGACAGCACGTGCAGGGAGACATCTGCGTTGGTCGTACCTGCGGCCGGGTAACGGATCTCCGTTGGCGGCACCGCCGGGTTGGCGGGATCACCGATGTACCACGTGGCGACGGCGGAAACGTCTACTCGACAGGCGGCGACGGCCGCACCGTCGGGGCTCCACCAGAATCCGCGGAAGCGGCCCATCTCCTCGGCGGCGATGAACTCGGCGGCACCCCAGTTGATGTCGGGCGCCTCGTCGCCGGCCAGTTCCCAGCTCGAGCCGTCGAGCTCGGCGATGCGCAGTGAGTTGCCGCTGACGTAGGCCAATCGGGTTGCTGCCGGGTCTGGGCGAGGATCGAACACGGGGCCCTCGACGTCCAGCGCGCGAGCTTGTGCGCTGATCAAGCCGGCGACGAACAGCCGCCCTGACAGGGCGAACGCGGCGACGGTGACCTCGCGATCGGTGGAATACGAAGTGATCCCCCCGGCACCCTCGCGCATCCGCTCGCGGCGCGCCCGCTCGTCGGCCGGCAGGCTCTCGTCGTCAGTGGCGCCAAGCAGTTCCAGCGGGTCGGCGACCAGTCGTTCCTCGCCGGTTGGCACATCGAGCACCCACAGGCAGTTCACCGGGTCGTCTCCGGCACGGCTGCGAGCGAAGACGACGCGCTGTCCGTCGGGCGAGACGACGACGTCGCGCGGAGCGCCCAGCGTGAATCGCTGGGTGCGCGCGTTCTGCCGCGGGAACGTGTCGCTCATCCTCGCGGCACCACGAGGATCTTGGCGTGGGCCTCCGGGTTGCCGAGATCCACGAACGCTTGCGGCACGCCATCGACGTCGACGGTGCCGGTGATCCATGAGCTGAGATCCACCTTGCCCTCGGCGATCGCGTTCAGCGATGCGGCGAACTCGGTCGGCTCATAGGCCAGAACGAACTGGATGTTGATCTCCCGGCCGATAGCCAGCAGCGGGTGGATCGTGTCCGGCTGCATGCATACGCCGACGACCAAGATGCGGGTGTCTTTCGGCGCCATCCGAATCGCCTGCTCGATCATCCCGGGCACACCGACGGCCTCGAAGATCACCAGCGGGCGAGAACCGTCGATCTTGCGCCACGCCGCGATCGCCGAAGTCTCGTTGGGGTCCACCACCACGTCGGCGCCGAGCAATTCGGCAAGGGCGCGGCGCTTCGGCGAGAAATCCGCGGCGATGATCGGGCCGATCCCGCGGATTCGTAGTTCGGCGATGCAGGCCAGCCCGACGGGGCCGAGGCCGAGCACGATCGCGCTGTCGCCGACTGCGATGCGACTCTTTGCCACTGCATGCACGCCTACCGAAAGCGGTTCCGTGAGCGCGGCCATTTCTGCCGGCAGCCCGGCTGGCACCTTCAGGGCAAGCATTTCGTTGAGCACCATCACGTCGGCGTAGCCGCCGTTGTACAAGTTGGAGTAGCCGAGGGGGTGGATGCCGGCGGCATCGAACGCGACCGGCATGCTGACCACCACGTCGCCCTCCCTCAAGGTGGTGCAGTCTGGCCCGAGGGCCACTACCTCGCAGCAGAACTCGTGGCCCATCACCGTGTCGTGGTCCGGTTGGAACTGCACCGGCGCGATCGCATCGGGGGGCGGCGCGTCGCCGGCCAACTCGGCTTGCAGCAAGCGGGTCTCGGCACCGTGCTTGAGCATGTGCAGATCGCTGCCACAGATGTCGCAGGCGAGCACCTTGGTGAGCACCTGGCCTGGGCCGGGTGTGGGGTCAGGGAGGTCGTCGACTCGGAGGGTCCAGTCGCGCATGATGGCTGCTCGCATGGCCAGACTGTAGAACGCGGTGGCGGCCGGACGTTGAGCGGGCTGCGGCTTGGTCGGCCTCGTCAGTGCGAGAAGTGTTCGACCGCCTCGGTGATCACAGTGAAGCCTGCATCGGCGTCCACGCCCGTCACGACGTCGCAGTTCGGGGCGAGCACTTCGCGCAGGTTGCGGCGATCGATCACCGTCTGACCTCGGGTGTGCTCGCCGGTGGTCTCCACCACCACATGTGACGGCGTGATCTGGAACAGCGTCGGGTGGGTGAGCACCATCACGGCCAGCGGGTCGTGAACCGCGGCACCGGCCATGTCGTAGTGCCTTTCGGTGTACGAGCGGCTGAAGAACACCAGCAGATCGGCGAGCACTGCCGCCAAACGGCCAGGCACGGCGCGAACCGCGGCGATGCGTTCCGGCGTCGACTGGAACTGGTGGGTCACGTCGAGGCCGCTCATGATCAGCGGACCGCCATAATCGAACACCATTGCGGCCGCCTCCGGGTCGCCCCAGATGTTGAACTCGGCCGCCGCCGATCGATTTCCGAAACTGCCGCCGCCCATCAGGGAGATCCCGGCGATGCGCTCGCCGAGATCGGGTGCGGCACGCAGCGCGAGCGCGATGTTGGTCAGCGGACCGGTTGGCACCAGCCACACGCCGTGCGTGGCGCGGCACGTTTCGATTATGAACGAGACCGCGTCGGTGCTGGCCGCAGGTCCGGAGGGCTCCGGGAGATCGGCGCCGTCGAGGCCGCTCTCTCCGTGGACGTATCCGGCATGGCGTGCCGGCGCGACGAGCGGGCGATTGGCTCCGGAGTGCACCGGTACGTCGATGCCGAGCATGTCGCGCACGATGATCGCGTTGCGCGTGGTGGATTCCAATGGGGCGTTGCCGGCCACGGTTGTTATCCCGAGCAGGTCCGTGTGGCGTGCTGCGACGACCATCGCGATGGCGTCGTCATGGCCGGGGTCGCAGTCCAGGATGATCTTCGGGCGGCTGGAAGTACGAGTGGTGGGGGTGGGGGCGGGAGTGGGGGCGGGGGTCGCGGGCGACATAACCGCAGAGCATGCCACCGGTACGCTGCCGCCGATGAGGTTTCTGCGTCCGGTCGTGGCGATCGCCCTGCTGGCTGCGGGAACAGGCACTGGCGTCACGGCGTGCACCAGCGACCGGCCGTCGGCCGAATCCACGCCGGCACTTGGCGCCGACCCGTCAGGCCCGTCTGCCACGTTGTCGGATCCGTCGAGCGCCGTGTCGACAGTGTCATCCACCGGATCGCCCGTCGCATCTACCGCGGTGTCGGCTGTCGTGCCGACGAGCGGAGCGGCACCAAGCCCGACGGGCGTGCCCGGTATCGCGGTTGGCGATCAGTTCTGTGCGGCCTGGGCGCGATACAGCGGGACTGTGCAGGTGATCGCGGTGGCCGTCCACTTCGCCAAGTTGTCGAGCATCCAATCCGCGGTGCTCGAGCTGGAATCGGCGCCGACGATCGTCGATGCGGTGGCCGAGATCGATCGCACATGGCCGGCGGCTCTGGCCGACGAGCACCGCAAGGCCGTCGATCAGTACCTCGGGCCCTATCAGCGGCGCGCAGCCAAGGCGCTCGAGGCGTTGCATGGCGCAGGTCTCAGTGCAGCGGAGGTCGACGCTGTAAGCGCCGCGTGGAGCAAGGTGCTGGCAACCCGTGACCCGGATGTGCCCATGGTGACGGTCGACATCCCGTTGGCAGTCGAAGCCAAACTCGATGGTGGTGCAACGGCGTTCGACGCAGCGGTAACGCCATTCGGCGCGGACCCGAGTCTGGACGTCGACCTCAACGTGCTCCCTGGTACGAAGCGCTACCTATCGACGCGCTGTCCCGATCTGGCCTCGATTGGTGTCGGCGACGACGTCTGACGATGCTCGCGCCCATCGATCAACACTGCCCACGCCCTCAACTCGACCTCGCCGGGGCCCAGGGGGCCCTGAACGCGAAGCAGCGATTTGCTTCATATCCCGCACATCAGTCGCCCGGGCGATCAGGTCGGTGATCAGGTCACGGTGATGGCACCGTCCGGCGACAACGAGGCGGCGCGTCCGACCCACTCGCCGTGGCACATCGCCTCCGCCAAACCAAGGTCGCTGCTGGTACCCCAGGCGCGGCGCCCGTCGCCGAGGAGGCATGAGACGATCGCGTTCTCCGGCACACCATCTCGGTTGTGCATCACTGTGTACGCCTCGATCGTCGCCATTCCCGCCACATCGCTGCTGGCATCGCCCGGTTCAGCGAGATCGCGCCGCGGCATCGCATCGATCTCATCTTGCGGGTGCGCCGAGCGGAACCCACTGGGCGGTGGTTCGGTGGAGTACACACCGAAGGCATGCTTGGTGGTGTAGCCACCGTTGGCCCACACCAGACCTTTGGCTCCAGGACGGTCGCGCAGATCGTTCATCACGGTCGCGATGGCGTGCAT
>JBDSMK010000185.1:0-7485 GCA_039915905.1 Ilumatobacteraceae bacterium | reverse complement strand
GACAGAGCGGTCAGTGCGGGTGGGCGACAGCGGCGCCAGCGTGCGCTGTGTGCAGCAGGCGCTGATCGCCGCAAAGCTGCTTTCCGGTACCCCGTCGGGAACGTTCGACAGCGCAACCGATACCGCGATCCGCAAACTGCAACAGACTCATGACTTGTTCGTCGACGGTGTGGTCGGCCGCGAGTCAGCCATTCAGCTGGGGGTGTGGCCCAACGAGGAATCACTGGTGGTACGCACCCCGCGCCCGGCGAAGGGCGCCAAGGACCTGCTCGGCTACCCGTTGTCGCCGGTGGCCACCAGCGGCCCGGACACGCCGCCGCTACCGGATGGCTCAGGCTCCGGCAAGCGGATGGTGTACAGCCGCGCCGGGCAGCGGATCTGGGCAGTGGACAAGAACAACCGGGTGATCCGATCGTGGCTCGTATCGGGCAGCAAGTACAGCAACGAGACACCGGGCGTGCACAAGGTCTACAGCCGTTCGGAGACCTCCACCGCGTGGAACGGCAAGGCGCTGCTGCCGCACATGGTTCGTTGGTTGAAGACCGACATCGGCAACATCGGCTTCCACGGAATCCCGGTGCACGTGTCCGACGGATCGCCGTACCAGACCGATGCCGAGCTCGGCAGCCGACTGTCAGGCGGCTGCCAGCGTCAGGACAACCTCGACGCCAACTTCGTGTGGGACTTCGCTCAGATCGGCACCCCGATAGTTGTGTTGTGACGTACCGGCTGCTCTTGTCGTGGCGCCCGTCGTCGCTTGATCACTCCCGGCAACAGCGCAATGGCAACGGCGGCCAGCGCGGCCAGTAGGTGTTGCAAGTCGAAGAGGCGGTGATGGAACACCACCGCCACGCCGAGGAAGCCGAACACCATTGCGGTGAGCACAAGTCGGGGCCGGCGCCACGGCAACATGATCGCGATCGTCGCAGCCAGCGCCCACGCGCCGGCCGACGGGCCTCCGTCACGCATTCGCAGAAGCGCCGCGGCGTGGTGGTCGAACGGTGCCGCCACCCGCAAGCTCACCAGGGTGATCAGCGTGCTGATCCAATCGCACACGAAGAACGTGACCACGGTGCGTCTCGTGCCTAGGCGCCACTCGGCGATCGGCAGCACCAGGAAGAACAGGGCGACGTTGCTTAGCAGCAGACCGGGTCGGGTCTCAACCAGCTCTGCAGTTGGGAGCCGCCACAACTGCAGGTGCAACAGGTCTCGCCAGGCCAACCCGAGAGCCTTGAGGATGCCCGGGTGGGCGTCAGGGTCCTGTGCCGTGATGCCCATGAACCACAGCACCAGCGCTCCGAGGCTGAGGGTTGCCGGCAGCCGCCTGACGATGTCGCGCAGCCGACCCAGCACCGATCGCGGGTCTGGCAGCTCGCCTGCCCTGGCGATAGCCACTACCACCTTCGGCAGGTCGGATTCGACGTGATAGCCGAGGTACAACGGCACCCATTGGGGGTTCCACTTGTCCTTGAAGCGTCGCAGTCCCTGATAGCTGAACAGCCGCTCGCCGCGTTCGTAAGCAAGGCGCATGGCCCTATCGCGCACCGAGTCGCCGGTGATATTCGCCATCGGCGCTAGACCGAGGGTCATCCCACTGCGACCATCGTCGCGGAACCTGCGGATCATGGCGACGAAGAGGTACTCCATCACGCCGTTCGGCGCGTCCGGATCGCGTCGCATCATGTCGAAGTTGCCGTCGTTGCCTTTGAAAGTCGGCACGATGTTGGCGAACGCGGCGATTCGGCGCGAGTCGCGGTGACGCACGACGAGCACCGTCGTGTGCCGCAGGTACTCCGCGCCGAACTGACCGACCGTGAAGGTGCGCTCGCGATGTCGACCGTCGGCCATCCACCGCTGCGAGACTCGGCCGAGTTCGGCAACCGTGGCATCGTCGATCGGTTGAGGTAGCTCGACCACTTCGTACCCAGCGCGCTCCACCCGTCTGATTGCTGAGCGCAGCGACTTGTACTCAGGTCGATCGATCGACCAGTTCTGAACGGAAACGATCGCCTCCTCGCCGATCTTGGTGGTCTTCATCCCTGCCGCGTTGAGAGCGCCGACGCCCCGCTCCGTCACCTGGTGGAACGCCGGCACCCAGCCGTTGAGCTCGCAGTGCTCTACGAATTGGCGGACCGTCTCTGTGCGCTGGGCCGGTGGACCGATCGGCTCGCCGAGCGCCAGCGCAGTCGACCCGACCAGCACGTATCCGACGAACGACCTCTCGTCGGCCGACAGGAACCACAACTTGTCATCGAGCAGATGGAAGTAAGCCAGCGACGTGTCAGCCCACTGCTCGAGGATGTCGACGACCAACCGGCGTTGAACGGCGGACCGCGGCCGCAGGCTGAATGCCATCAGCAGACGGGTGACGGCGGTCAGCACAACGATCAGCCCGGCCACTCGGACTGATTCGAGCAACCATTGACCGTGCACACTGTCGGGACCGATCGACGATGCTGGAAGTAGCACCAGCAACCTCGCGGTCTCGCGCATCGACTGCGCCAGGGTGGTGGTCTCACTGAACTCGGAGTCCAAGAAGTACAGCCCGAGCGTGCCGTACGCGAACACAACGCCGACGCCGATCAGCAGGACGCGTGCGGCGTCGCGGGGACGCGACGGATCACCCCGCGCAGTGAAGCTGCCACGCCAGTGGATCAGCATTACGAGCATCACAACGCTGGGAATCGTGCCCAGCAGAAGTTGACCGCGGGTGGCTCCGGTGACACCAGCGGCGATCGTGGCGACTATTGCGACGCGCCAAGCATTGCGTTTGGCGCGCTGCAGACCGTGCCCGATCCAGATCAGCGCCATAGCAGCAAACGGCAGCACGTAGCGAGTGGTGCCGATGGCACGCAGCACGTGCCCCGCCCCGCGATCGCCAGAGGTGTGTGGCGCATTCGTGGCACTGACCACCAGGCTGATCACCCCCAGCGCGACCGCGGCCATTGCCAGCAGTCGACGAACCTGCCGCGCTGTCATGCGGGGATCCGCCCTGATCGCCGCAGCCGAAGCGTGAGCGGTCCGCCTATCGCCGCCGGCAACCACAACTCCACCACCCGGTAGAGCACCACCGCCGCCGCTGCCGGGCCGCCGGCCACCCCGAACGTGACCAGCGCGGCGGTCAACGAGACCTCGACGAAACCGAGTCCGCCGGGCAGGAATCCGACGATCGCGAACAGCACGCTGATCGAATACGCCACCAGTGCAACGGAGACGCTGTGGCCCTCACCGACTGCGGCGACAACCGCGAAAAGTTCGACGACGCCGAACAACTCCACCGCGAATGCGTGCCCGGCCACTGGCAGGCAGCGCAATGGGCGGCTTCGGATGATCGACAGCACCTCGGCGAACTCCTCCGCCTGGTCCACCGACGGGAGCGAGCGCGTGGCGCCATGCCGGTTCCGGGTGATCTTGGCCTTCAGCCGGGCCGTAGCGGAAGTAATCCGGCGCAGCATCGCCGGGCTGCGCCAGGCGGCGACGGTCACCACGATCTTGGCGATCACCACCACCGCGAACACTGCGCTCGCCGCGATCTCGGCGGCGAACAGGTGGCCGCCGGCCTGCATGATCACAAGCGTCGCCAACAACGTCGCGGCAAACGTCCACTCCCCCATCAGCACCACCAAGAGGTAAGCGGCAAGCACAGCCGAGCGCCGCCGATCATGGAGTTTGGCGTCGGCATTCAGCGCAGCGAGGCCGGCCAGCCCACCGGACTTGGTGACCAGATTAAGGAAGTTGGCTGAGGTCGCCGCACCCACCAGCGCGAGCCGCGGCGTGTCCAAACCGGCAGCCCGTTGGGCGGCGGCGTGAAACATTCCGAGGTTGACCAGCGAAGCGATCATCGTGATCGCTGCTACAGCCAGCCAGCCGAGGTTGGCGGTCCGCAACGCGTCCCACGCGACCGGGAAGTCGGCACGGTTGCCGACGACCAGCGCGACGACAAATGCCAAGACGATGCCAGCGCCAGCCACCCCGAGCCATGACCCGACGTGAGGCAGTCGTCGTCGTGGCAAGTCGGGCGCAGCAGCGCCGGGCTGCGCGTCAGTCATCGCCGGTTCAACCATCGCCGGGATATGTACCACCTTCGGACCACGCGATATTCGCGAGATGACGACAAACGACGATCTGCCCACAGCCGAGACGCGCCGTGTACCCTCAGCCGCGCCGCACCGGCCCGGCTTACAAGGGAGATATCTGCATGTGGCTGCCTTGGGAGACGGCCTTTCAGCTTGCCGGCGCATTGCTGGTCGTGGCATTGCTGGTCGGCCGCGCGACGACCCCGAACTGGCTGCGCGCCGCACGTACCACGCTCACGGAGGTGGTGCTGGTGCTGGTGCTCTACGGCATTTGGCAGTACGTCCACGAGCAGGCGATCACCAAAACCGCTGGAGCTATTGCTCATGCTCATTCGTTGTACCGCTTCGAGCAGGCCATCCACCTCCCCAGCGAGCTGTGGATGCAGAACATGTTCATCCACCACCGCCTGGCGATGCAGTTCCTGAACATCTACTACGGCGGGGCACACGTGCCGGCGGTCGGCATCATGTTGGTCTGGCTGTTCGTGCGTCACCGCGACAAGTACTCCTTCGTCCGCACCACGTTGGCGCTGTCGATCGCCGGCTGCCTAGCGATCCAGATGATCCCCGTAGCGCCGCCGCGATTTCTACCAGAGCTCGGTTTCGTCGACGCCGGACTGCTGTACCACCTGTCGGTGTACGGGGCGGGTGGTAGCGGGGTGTCCAACCAACTGGCCGCGATGCCATCACTGCATGTTGGCTGGGCGGTGCTCGTAGCTGCCGCCGCTGTGTGGATCGGTCGCGGTCGGTGGCGGTGGCTCGTAGTGGCGCACCCAGTACTGACCGTTGTTGCTGTGGTCGCAACTGCAAACCACTGGTGGCTCGATGGTGTCGTCGCGGCGATGGTGCTGGCAGTGGCGGCCGGCGTCACCTGGCTCGGTACGGCTGCCGTGCGAAGGGTCCGCAGTCGCTTCCATATCCAGCCGAGTGAGGCCACCTCCGAGTCGCGGAGTCTGACTCCGGCAGGAAGGGGTACCGTCGACTCATGAAAGAATTCGTCAGCGACATAACGAAGCTAAGAGCCAACGCCCGAAAGCACATCGACGATGGCCCGATAACGGCAGACTACGGCGCCGATCGCGAGCGGGTCATCAAGGTGCTCAACGAGTCGTTGGCCACCGAGCTCGTTTGCGTGCTGCGCTACAAACGCCACTACTACATGGCCGAGGGAATCGACTCCGGGCCCGTGGCTGCCGAGTTCCTGCAGCATGCCGTGGAGGAACAGGCACATGCGGATCTGATCGCGGCGCGCATCGTGCAGTTGCAGGGTGAGCCCGATTTCAACCCCGACACGTTGACTGCGCGGAGCCACGCCGAATATGCCCCCGGCACCGACCTGCTCGACATGATCAAAGAGGATCTTGTTGCCGAGCGGATCGCGATCGCTTCGTACAGCGAGGTCATTCGCTGGCTGGGCGACAGCGACGTCACCTCACGCCGGATGCTCGAGGGCATCCTCGCGATGGAGGAGGAGCACGCCGATGACCTGCTCACGTTCCTCAAGCGGATCGGCCAGAAGCCGAGTTGATCGCCGTAGATCACGCGCCGTTATGCGGCGCGTGATCGTCCAATGCCCGCTGGGCCATGGCGGTGAGCAACGCAATCATCTCATCGCGTCCGACGCGGCTGCTGAACGGGGTGGAGTTCAACAAACCCAGCACAGCATGAACGGCTGCACGCAACAGCGGTCGGTCCACCGCCGAGGGGCGCTCTCTAGCCAGCACCTCCACCCATTCCTCCACATAGCGGCCCTGTAATCGTCGCACCCGTGCCTGATCGGCGGCCGGGGCGTGCACGAGGTCGCGGAAGTGAACAGTGATCAGCGCACGATTGTCCACCGCGAACTCCACGTGGTCGATGATCAACCGCGCCAGTGCCTGGCGGGGATCGGGCGCCTCGTCAACCGTGCTTCGGGCGCGCTGCAGCAGACGCTCGCTGATGGCCACCAGCATCTCCCCCAACAGCGCCTCTTTGCTCTGGAAGTGGTAGTACAGAGCAGGGCCGGAGACCCCGGCGGCAGCACCGATCTCGTCGACAGTCACGCCGGCGAAGCCGGCCCCGGCGAACAACTCGGCGGCGATTTGGAGCAGTTCCTGACGGCGCTCGCGCGGCGCCGATCGAGAACGGTTGGGTCGCGCCCGTGGTACCGGGGGCGCTATGGCTATCGGCTTGCCGGGAAGACCAGTGCTGGGAGGATCAGAATGGGAGCGCTTAGCTGCGATTCGCCCGACGGTAGCGCAAACAGTGGACTCCTAACTTAACGCACGTTAAGGTCTGGACGTGGATCTCGACGCCGATCACGCGACTGCCTGCCCGGCCAGTGAATGGCCTGTGCTGCGCACCGCGATCGACGCAACCGAGCCGACCACCATCGCCGATCGCGCCGCGATGCAGGCTCTAGTGGCGCAATTGAAGGAGCGGACCGCACTAGCCGCCAGCGGTGGCCCGCCGCGTTCTCGGCAGCGCCACCTCGACCGCGGCAAGCTGCTGCCACGTCAGCGGGTAGAGGTGCTGCTCGACACGGGCTCCCCGTTCCTCGAACTGTCGCCCCTGGCGGCCAACGGGATGTACGGCGACGATGCGCCAGCTGCGGGACTGATCACTGGCATCGGTCGCGTCGCCGGCCACTTGTGCATGATCGTGGTCAACGACGCGACCGTGAAGGGCGGCACCTACTACCCGGCGACGGTGAAGAAACACCTGCGCGCCCAAGAGGTGGCGATGGAGAACCGACTGCCGTGCATATATCTGGTCGACTCCGGAGGAGCATTCCTCCCCGAGCAGGATCAGGTGTTCCCTGACCGCGAGCACTTCGGGCGGATCTTCTACAACCAGGCGAGGTTGTCGGCACAGTCGATTCCGCAGATCGCGGCGGTGCTCGGCTCGTGCACAGCAGGCGGCGCCTACGTCCCGGCAATGAGCGACGAAGCAGTCATCGTCGCTAATCAGGGCACCATCTTCCTCGGGGGCCCGCCGCTGGTGCGGGCCGCAACTGGCGAGATCGTCACTGCCGAGGATCTCGGCGGCGGCTATGTCCATGCCCGCATCTCCGGGGTGGTCGACCACCTGGCCAACGACGATCGCGACGCATTGCATCGAGTACGGGGCATCGTCGCCAGCCTGCCGCGGGCGGCCCCTGCGCCGTGGACTGTGGAACGCTCCTGCCCGCCCGCTGTCGACCCAGACGGTCCTGCCGGGCTCGACAGCGTCATCCCCTCCGATCCGCGCACGCCTTTCGACGTACGTGAGGTGATCGCCCGGATCGTCGACGGTAGCCGCTTCGCCGAGTTCAAGCAGGAGTACGGGAGCACGTTGATAACCGGGTTCGCCCACATCTGCGGATCCCCGGTGGGGATAGTCGCCAACAACGGCGTGCTGTTCTCCGAATCGGCGTTGAAGGGCGCACACT
>JBDSMK010000181.1:0-2737 GCA_039915905.1 Ilumatobacteraceae bacterium | reverse complement strand
CGTGGCGGCTGCGGTGGGAGCCGGAACTCACAATCGCGCGTATCGAACTCGCCGGGCACGGCACCACAGTTGAGGCGGCGGCCATCAGTCGGTTGATGGAGCGTGCTGCGGCCAGCCATTTGCTCGCCGATCTCGTGGCCGTCCTGGACCTCGGCCTGCTCGCCGACCTGCCTGCCGTCGTCGGTCCGGTGGTTCAGCGCCTCGCTCAACAGGCCGCCCATGACCCAGACGTCGCCCGCGTCGTGGACACGTTGCAGCCGTTGGCGCAGGCGTTGCGTTACGGCGACGTGCGTGCCACCGACGCCGAGTCGTTGGGATCTGTGTTCGACGGGCTGGTGGTGCGCGTCCTCGCCGGGATCGCCGGTGCTTGCCGCAATCTCGATGACGACGCCTCGGCGGTGATGGTCGAACGACTGGCTGCGACGCAGGCTGCGCTGGCGCTGTGCGACCATCCGGCCCGCCGAACTGCCTGGCCTGCTGTGCTGATCCAGATCGAAGGCCGCAGCGACGTCCACGGACTGGTTCGTGGCAGGGCTGCGCGGCTGCTGCACGATGGCGGTGGTTGGGGACCTCGGCGTGTCGAGCGGAGCCTCTCGCGAGCGTTGTCCATCGGCGCCGCCCCGGCCGCCGGCGCGGCGTTCGTGGAGGGCTTCCTGGCCGGTAGTGGCACGGTCCTGGTGCACGATGCCGACCTGCTCGGCGTGGTCGACACGTGGATATCGGCCTTGTCCGCCGATGAGTTCATCGTCACCGTCGCGCTGTTGCGGCGCACGTTCGGTGCATTCGAGGCAGCCGAGCGTCGCCAGTTGGGCACCCTGCTGGCGAGCGGTGCAGCGACGACCGACGCCGGAGTAGGAGACGAGTTGGATCCTGCCCGCGTGGCAGCCGCGATGGTCACCGTGCGCTTGCTTCTTGGTGTACCCGGATGATCCCCGCAGAACTGCCCGAGGCGGACACGGCGCCGGAGGTTCGGGCCGTATCGCGGGTCAGCGACGACGAGCGCATGCGGCGATGGCGGATCGTGCTCGGCGCAGTACCCGATCCCGACGATCTAGACCGAGGCGGGGTCGGCGGAAATCGGCCCGATTCCGACATAGCCGGTGGAAGTAGCGACGCGCCGGACGGAAGCGGTCGACAACCGGGCTCCGCTGCCGGCAGCGCCACCTCCGTGGAGTTGGAGGGCAATGACGCCCGGATCGACGCTGCGCTTGCTGCGATCTATGACTCACGTCCGGCGCGGCGCGGCGGCGCGAGCCGGGCCGGCGGGCTGGGAAGGTCGGCGCCGTCAGTGGTGCGTTGGCTCGGTGACATCCGCCGCTACTTCCCGACGCCGGTCGTGCAGGTGCTGCAGCGTGATGCCGTCGAACGCCTCGGCCTCCGCCGGCTGTTGCTGGAACCCGAGTTACTGCGAGCCGTGGAACCGGATCTGCACCTGGTGACGTTGTTGGTGGAACTGAACAGGCTGTTACCTGACGAGACCAGGGCGACCGCTCGCGCGGTGGTGGACGCGATGGTGCGTGAGATCGTCGGTCGGCTCGGGTCACGCACGATGCAGGCGGTGAACGGCGCGTTGTCGCGTGCGCAGCGCGGCAGGCGGCCCCGACCCGCTGACATCGACTGGCCGCACACGATCAGGGCCAACCTGCATCACTACCTGCCCGAGCAACGCACGGTGATCCCGCAGCGGCTGGTCGGCTACGGCCGGCGACGTCACGGGCTGGCCCGCGACGTCATCGTGGCCATCGATCAGAGCGGCTCGATGGCCGACAGCGTCGTCTATGCCGCTGTTTTCGGTGCAGTGCTGGCGCAGATCCCGACTCTGCAGACCAGCATCGTCGCGTTCGACACCGCGGTTGCCGACTTGACGGAGTTGGCCCAACACCCGGTGGATTTGCTGTTCGGGGTGCAGTTGGGCGGAGGCACCGACATCGCCAATGCGCTGGTCTATTGCAGTCGGCTGATCAGCCGGCCGACAGAGACGATCGTGGTGCTTGTGACGGATCTGTTCGAAGGTGGCAATGCCGATTCACTGCGCAGCCGCGTCGCCGAACTGGTGCATGCGGGGGTCACGGTGGTGGTGCTGCTGGCGTTGAGCGACGAGGGCACTCCGGCCTACGACCATGCGATGGCAGCAGACCTGGCGGTGTTAGGCGTTGCATCTCTGGCCTGCACCCCCGACGCTTTCCCCGATCTGCTGGCGGCGGCACTCGAAGGTCGCGATATCGCTCGCTGGGCCAACGAACACGGCATGCCCACGGCTCAAGCCTTCTGAGTGCCGACCTTTAGATCCTTGAACGGCGAAACAGAGTCGATCCCGGTGTCCTTCGGCAGACCGAGCACCCGCTCGCCGACGATGTTGCGCATCACCTCGTCGCTGCCGCCAGCGATGCGCCCACCGGGCATTCCCAAGATCAACTGGCTCCAGGCGTAGGTGCCCCACTCGCCGGTGTCGGCGATCAGCTTCGGGCCCAGCACGGTGCTGAGGAAGTCGGAAACTCGCCGCGAGTTCAACGTGCCGGCCAACTTGGCAATGCTCATCTCCGGCCCGGGAAGCTGACCGGCTTTGATCTTGTCCATCGCCCGCTGGTTGTTGTAGTTCGAGACGCGGTGGTGGATGAGCAGGTCGGCCAACGAGTTGCGGACCAGTGGATCGGTGTCGAGGCCGTAGTGGCGAACCATCTCGATCAGCCGGGCGTACACGTTGACGCCGCCTCCGCCCCCGCCGCCGGCGCCGATC
>JBDSMK010000379.1:0-2611 GCA_039915905.1 Ilumatobacteraceae bacterium | reverse complement strand
CAGTCATCCGCTGGATTCGGAACACACCGCCCGGCGTCTTGGCATCGGCGCACTCGTATCTGGTGACCGGCTCGGGAAGAGGGTTCCCGTCGTAGTCGGTGTCGTAAGTAGGTGTATCGCACCAGTGGTACGGCGTGCCGTCGGCATTCTGCTCGCCGGTGGATACATGGGAGATCAGCGTCGGCCTATCGTTGGTGAACACGATCATCACCTGCTCGGGCACGTACACCTCGACATGCGTCGATCCGGTACCGGTGGGCCGCCGCGGTGACACCGTCTGGTCATCTTGCAGCGCTTGCCAGATCTCGTTGGTCACCTTGCCGGTGACCTTCGTCCGCGGAGTCTTGAGCACCAGCTTCTCGAACGCCCACACGGCCTGCTGGGTGCCGCTGCCGAACTGACCGTCGACAGGACCGGGACCGAAGCCGAGGTCGGTCAACCGTTGCTGCAAAGCAGAAACCTGTGCCCCTGCCGAACCGAGCCGCAGGGTCGACGTCAACTGCGATTTCGGCACGGTCGGGTCGGTTACCGCGGCCACCTCCGCATCGGTGCTGCCAGCCGTACTGGAAGACGTGCTCTCATCGGACGCCCCGAGATCGGTGGAAGGAACAGCTTCCGATGACGCCGCCCCAGAATCGCTGCCACTCGCGAGGCCGGCCACCAACACCGTCGCCAGCACTGCGGCGGCGGCCACCGCCGGCATCCAACGCCGCAAGCCCGCCGCCGGGAGGCGATCATCGGCTGAAGGTGGGGATACGTGACGCGGGCTCACTGTTCTCCGTCGGGTGACTTGATGGCCTCGCAGCCTACCAACCGGCCCGCAAACCGGCCCCGGCGTCAGGCCCAGGGGCAGCGACGAGGCACCGACGTGCATCCGCAGTAGGGGCTCAGGAACAGTGGAAGGTCAGGCCGCCGGCGAAGCAGTCGTGGTCGTCGCCGGACTGGCCACAGTTGTGGTCGCCGGTGCCGGCTTGGTGGTCGGCGTCGGCCGAGCGGTGGTCGGAGCGGGAGTGGTCGGCGTGGTCGTGGTTGGCCGCACCGTCGTGGAGGTGGTGCTCGACGTGGTGGTCGTTGCATTCGGGTCTACCGAGTTCTGGTTGAACGACGGCAGCGAATCGTTCTTGCTGTACTGCTCTGGTTGGCGTCCGTCTTCACCCCACACGTACACCCCGTCGCCATTGCTGACCAGGTCCGGAAAGAACTTGGCAATCGTCTCGTTGAGCCGCACACAGCCATGCGAAGCGGGCTCGAGAGGCACGTTCTGGGCCCCGTGGATGGCGATTCCGTAGTTGAAGTACACCGGGTTGAACATCCCGCCCAGTGGACCGACACGATTTCCGCTGTAACGGCGGTTGAACTTGAAGATCCCGCCCGGTGTCTTGGCATCGGCACATACGTACTGCTTCTGGGGCGTGTCCAGCGGCTCGCCGTTCGGACCGGTGTCGTAGGTGACATTGGCGCACCAGTGGTACGGCGTGCCGTCAGGATTCTCCTCACCGGTGGATACGTGGGCGATCAACTTGGGGTGATCGTCGGTGAACACGATCAGCACTTGCGAGGGCACGTAGATCTCGACGTGCGTGGTCCCCACCCCCGTCGGCCGCTCCGGCGAGATTGTCAGATCGTCCTGCATCGTCTGCCACATGTCATTGGTGACCTTGCCGGTGGCCTGCGCCCGCGGAGTCTTCAGGACCAGCTTCTCGAAGGCCCACACGGCCTGCTGGGTGCCACTGCCGAACTGGCCGTCGATCGGGCCGGGAGCGAATCCCAGGTCGGTGAGACGCTGCTGCAGGGCGGAGACCTGAGCGCCGGCGGAACCTAGTCGCAGGGCATTCGTGAGCTGAGTCTTCGGCAACGTCGGGTCGGTGGCGATGACCACTCCGGCGACGGTGCTGGTGGTGGAAGTGGAGCCATCGACGACCGACGACCGTTCGCTGGACGAGGACGCCGCCCCGGATCCGTCGCTGTGAGCCAGGCCGGCAACCAGCACGATTGCCAGCACGGCCGAGGCTGCAGCGGCAGGGGCCCACCGCCGCAAACCGGTCGCAGTTGGGCGACCCTCGGCTGATGTGTTTGGCTGGCGCGGGCTCACGGATCTCCGTCGAACTGGTCTGACGAGCCGAAATCCTACCAGTGGACACTCGGGCCGAGGCTTCGGCAGATCGACCGATCAGCGGCCTGGGAGGCGTTCGATGTCACGAAGTTCGCTGCGCAACCGGAACATCTCACGAAGGATCGTGCGAATCACGCCGAACGACGCCAGCGTGCTCTCGCCACGGGTCCGAGGGAAGTAGTCGACGCCGAACTGGATCACGTCGTAACCCAGCTTCTTGGCCCGGATGATCAGTTCGGCATCGATGAACGAGCCCTCGCTGCGCAACTCGATGTGGTCGAATATCTCGCGCCTGCAGAGTTTGAAGGCGAAGTTGATGTCACGCAGCCGCACCCCGAACAGACGGCGGATGAGCACGTTGTAGAAGAACGTGTAAACCGCCCGCGAACCACCCTCACCGGTGCGATCGAAACGATACGCGGAGACAATGTCGGCGCGGTAGTAGCGCATCAGCCTGATCGCCTGGGCCACCTCGGCCATGTCGAACGGCAAGTCGGC